>NZ_CP007510.1 GCF_000661915.1 Stutzerimonas decontaminans
ACTGCCAAGGCCAACGGTCAGGAACCTTACGCCTGGCTGCGCCGCATCCTCGAACGCCTGCCGACCGCCAGCAGCGTCGAGGACTACGAAGCACTGCTGCCATGGAACTGCTCACCAGCGACCGCATCCTGACTTGCGAACCTTGTTGGCGGTAGGTGGGGTTTATGGAGCGCTTACCTTGAAAGGCTCGATCTGGGCCAGTAGAGCCCCGACCGCATTTGAGAACGGCCGATCAAACAGTGGCCTGTTCTTGAATGAGCCTGTAGGTGCCCGCTTCGGCCGCTTGCGGAACGATTCAGGTATGGCTGCAGGGTGCAGATAAGCAAGGATGCTATTGAGCCGATACGCCATCTCAGGATGCACATCCAGGTGAGCTGTGCCCACCTTGAACGCCTTCACCCGAAATGCGCCGGCGTCCGCTTCGATCCACTCTCCAGACGCCGCGCGAGCGGTCTGCAGTAGTCGTCCCGTCGAAGATCGGCAGGGATCGTCGCGACCCATGAATTTCGCAATCACCATCCGCAGGTCGTGGATATACCCCTCGCGATCATGCGACGTGCTTCCCCACTCGCTGAACACGCCACTCATAATCATACGCTTGGAGAATCCCTCTGGAACATTCGTTACGTGCTGACGCGATAGTCCTTTGAATATTCCATCTACCCGCTCAGCCAAGAACTCAGCTCTTCGAGCTTGCAAAGATATGATCGTGCTCCGAAGATTGTCGATATTAAAATCCGGCATATCACGTTCTGGGTTCTGGCCCTTTACATAATTATGGTCACGCCAGGCGTTCAGGATTTCATTCCACTGATTACGGCGTTCTTGCGGCATATAGTCCATCAAGTCTGTTTCCCGCAGCGCTTTATCCCAGTATGTGGCTTCCAGCTCAAACAGGGCGCCTTGGAGTTGAAATATTTCGGTGAACGAGTTTGTGTGGCGGAGACTTGCCGAATGGCCATACTTGTCTTTACTGTTCCCATTGAAAAAGTAGTGCATAACACCCGAGACATTCTCTTGGGTGTACATAGCATGCACTTCCAATATCTTTTTCTTGGTTGCCTCATAAGCTGAGACAAGGGAGGAGAATCGGTCGAAAGCGACCGGAGCATAGAACGTGTCTATAATATCGGCAGGGATTACTTCTGGCTCTGTTGCGGGTATGTTGCTCAACATGGTCATCACCTATAAGGAAATGACCAAATTGTCCCGCGTAACCTTAAATACCCAAATCAGCGCTGCCTAACCTTCGGGCTCAGCAATGATATCGTTCATGTCTTGCTCAAGATCCTCAGGAGGAAAATTCCCATTCTGGAACTGGAGCGTCATTTGATCGAGCAGTCTAAAGTTGAATTTAATTGCCTTAACTGTCCGGTGCTCTTTTATTAACTCGTAGTCCAGTTCCATGCTGCATTTATTGCGCAGCTCCTTCACTGAAGCATCGATTACACGACTGCGCAGATTACTAAAGCGCTCATAGGCATCGCCGAGCTGAAGGCGCCGGCGCAGCTCCTCAACTGTGATGTAAAGCCATCCTTTCGACTTGTACTGCATCAGCATCTCAAAGAGTCGAAAGCTATAGGTTGATTCGATGCCGGAAACACGCCAAAGGTCGTAGGACGTGTAATGGCCGATCAGCCTGGAGAGATATGGCTTAACGGTCGTGGAGAAAAGAAGCTCTACCCGGCCTTCGCCTTTGACATAGGTGCAGCGCTCGACCCAGCGGACCTCGTGGATCGCCCGGCCTTTGCCAGTCCCGGTGATGGAGGTGATCTTGGCGTTGAACAGCTGCTTGGCGGCGTCCTGGAGCTGGGTGTAGGCATCGCTCTTGTTGACCGTGTACCGGCTCATGAAGTCGTGCGCGGTGACTACGATCCCGTTGGGCATGGGCTTGCGCGAATCGATCTTGGCAATGGCCAGCAGGATCAGCCGCTGCTCAGCCACGGACAAGCGATAGGACGCGCCCACCAGATCGTTGTGCTTGGAGACAACGTGAGGCGAAATCATCGTTTCATTGCTGGTGTCGCTGTCTAGCTCAGTGGCGACGTTATCAGTCGTGATGATGTCTCCCATGCCTCAATCCTGGTCAAAAGTCATTCAGGGTGTTGAGCATAAAGGCCTTTCCCGGAAACCCCAACCGACCATCCTGCAGATATCTCGCACGGTGCCGGCAGGTAATGGAATCTTTAGTCATGACAGCTTGATACGGGTGATCTTCTCGACCTGGAATCTGTAGGCATGAGGATTTCCTGAGGTCATTTCAGCATGGAATCTGTAGTCATAAGGCCACGCCGCCCTGGTTGGGAACATGGAATTTGTAGTCATGACACGTTCCAGCCCGCTCATTTCGCATGGAATCTGTAGTCATGACGCCGAGAGAGGGAGTTTTTCCACCTGGAATCTGTAGTCATGAAGCCTGGAATTTGTAGTCGTGAGGGCTTCAAAGCCTCGCTTATGACATGGAATCTGTAGTCATGAGCCCGTTCGGAGCGCTGCCGAACATGGAATTTGTAGTCATGAGGCCGCACCCATCGGCCGATCTGCGGCTCAAAATCGTGACATTGATCATGCTCACAGCATGGAATTTGTAGCTGTGAGGCCAGCGGGACAATCGGAAGTAGCTCAAGGTTCCGATAAAAGGAAAACTGGTTGCAGATCAATGATTTAGCGGCCTTCAGAGGTGCCGGAAGCTTAAACCTACAACAAATGCGTAAGATTGAGCCTTACAAATTGGTTGTTTTGTTGTAGCCCTGACTTCGCCCCTTCATCCCGCGTTCTCACCTGCCTGTGGATAGCGCATGGAATCTGTAGCACGAAGCATGGAATCCGTAGTCATGAGGAATGGAATCTGTAGGCATGAGACATGGAATCTGTAGTCATGAAGGTGGGAATCTGTAGTCATGACCCTTCTGAAACCCGCATGGTAGAAGGGCTGGAGCGTTCCGATAAAGCTTTTAAAAACAAGCCATAAAACAAGAAAAAAAGATTTAAAAGGGCAGGTGGTTGTGGACAAGGCGGGATCGAGCCCCGGCCTGGGACCTGATCCCACGACTCCCACCTCCTGCGAACCAACTTTGCCAGCTAGCAGCGACAGGGCATCCCTACCAGGGGAAGAGCGGACCTGGCAGCTCAGCACCTCAGATCAGGCAACTTTGACATCCTCCCCCACCTTCCCAGCTGCTCAGGAAGGGGATTCCTTTTCAGGCGTTAAGCCGATTGCTCGGCCAACAGGTTCCTGCTGCTGACGGCCTTACCGCGCCGTTCACTTCACAGGCTAACCGGGCCAAGTCCGGCCCTTCGTTGCTCAGTAGAGCTTCGCCCCGGCGAAGCACGTTGATTGCGCCCACCACATCCGCGTTTTGCGCATAGCCACACTGAACGCACAGGAACTGCGCCTGTGTCTTACGATTGTCCGGGCTGACATGATCACAGATCGGGCAAGTTCGGCTGGTATTGCGGGCGGGCACCGCGATCAGCCAACCACCATTCCAGGCCAGCTTGTAGTCGAGCTGGCGACGGAACTCGAACCATCCCTGATCCAGGATCGCTTTGTTCAGGCCCGACTTGGCCCTCACGTTGCGTCCTGGTTGCTCAGCCGTGCCGGCTGCCGATGCACTCATGTTGCTGACCTTCAAGTCTTCGATACAGACCATCGCGTGGTTTTTGCTGATGGTTGTGGAAGCCTTGTGCAGATAGTCACGGCGCACGTTGGCGATGCGGTGATGGATGTGTTGGACGCGGGCTTTTGCCCGTTTCCAGTTGCTGCTGAATTTGGTCTTGCGGCTCATGGCCTGCTGCGCTTTACGCAGCGCCTCCTGGTGGCGCTTGAAGCTATTCAGCGGTGCGGTGTAGCTGCCATCGGAGAGGGTAGCGAATCGCTCGATGCCCATGTCGATGCCTACCGCGCCAGTTGCTTGAAGCAGCGGCCTATCGACTTCCCGCTCGGTCTGAAAGCTGATGAACCAGTGGCCAGCCTCGTAGCCGACCGTGCAGTTCTTTATCTCGCCCAGGATCGCGCGCGACTGTCGAAACCTGACCCAGCCGATGCCCGCTGGGAGTTTCACCCGACTGCCCTGCAGCGCGCAGTATTTGGCGAAGTTGACGAAGCGCACGCTGTCACGGCAGCGACCTTTTTTCTTGAACTGCGGCCTGCCAGCGTCGGCCACTTTCTTGAAGTAGCGTTGCCAGGCGGTATCGAGGTCTTTGAGCTTCTGCTGCAGGTTGTCGGTGTAGGCCTCTTTCAGCCACTCCGTATCGGGGTTGCGCTTCCAGGCAGTGATCCACTTGGCCATGGTTTCGTAGCGGGGTACGAACTGGCCTTCAGTGGCGAGGGCTTCATTGCACCGGGCCAGCGCATGATTCCAGACAAACCGGGCATGACCGCACAGCACGCGCAAGCGGGCGCTTTGCGCTTCGCTGGTGTCCAGTCGGTACTTGAAGCCCTGGCGAATAATCATGCTGTTTGTGTACGCCTCTGGAGAATCAGCAGGGCTAACGCCCTGCGCCGCATTCACCCCACACCTCCTTCGGTGTGGGTGCCCTGCGGGGAAGATGGATGGAGCACGCAAATTTGCGAGCAACGAATGCTGCTTTGCATGCGGGTTCCCAGCGAAATCAGAATTCCAGCCCCAAGCAGAGTCGGGCGGTCAGAACAGCGCCAACTGACCGCACATCGGAGCGATATCAATCCACGTTTCGCCGTCAACCTTGAAGCCGAAGGCCATTAGTGCGGCAGCGCAAGCTTCACCGGACACAAACCCAGCCGCTTCGGAGGACTTCGCGGTTGCCAGCAGCACCTGACCGCAGACATGTGACGGGAAGACACCGACATACATCATGTGTCCGCCATACGCCTGCCAGCTCGCCACGTATGGCCGCTGCCCACTAACACGCTCAATCGTCATCTCGATGCTTCCTTGTTCGGCAGTCGGATCAGATCCACACGGTTAGGATCTTCCCCGCCATCCGGGAAAAACAGGTTGAACTCAACGATGGCGGTGATCCCTTCCGAGCGCAGCTGGACAGTGGTCTGCCAATGGTCCGTTTGTTCACCGGACCAAGGCGCAACCTCGACCACCTCCTTTCCTTGGAAGCATCCCCGCAGTACAAGGGAGGCGGCACTGGTACGCCGCCCGAGCAAATGAAATCGTTCAAGAGCCACTGGCACTACCACTCGTAGGTCTTCAGGCCATCAACGGCATCCCAGTCCCGATCCAGCCGCACCCAGCCATCGAGCGCCTGACGCTTGAGCCACTGGCGAATATCGGCGGCACACTGCGGCACCTCTGTTTCCAGCCCCTCTTGCTCCAAGAAGCGGATGAACATGCCCGCTCCGTAATTGGCGACGATGGCGCAGCTACAGGCGTCCGGCTTATCACTCAGCGCTTGAGCAGTAGGCTGGTCCAGGTGCGCAGTCGAGATAACGGGCATCGCCATCATGTCGAACCGGCCTTCAGTGATACGGACGCGGTGAGAGTGATCTTCGAGAGTGGCGGGAGTGTCACCAGTGACCAGGCCCTTGCCAGTGATATCGCAAACGACCTGCTCAAGATTGGCGTACAACTCGCCTCGTTGCATTGCGATCCCAGTGGCCTCCTCATCACCACCATTCGGGTTGACGGTGCCGCTGAAGATCAATGAAAAGTTGAGGGGTTGCATACGGGTGTCCTCGCTGTTTGGATTGCTTCCAGGCTATCGCTGACCCGAAGAAACCCAAGCTGAGCCGGCGCGCCTTTGCTTAGCTACCGGCAGCGAGGGCCGTACATGCCTACAAAACCCAGAAGAAAATTCCTCCCTGAAAGCGGTTCTATGCAGGTTGCTCGTTCGGGTTCTTGACCAAGTGCTCAAACAGCACACGCGCGGAAAAAACTTCCAGTTCGGCGGGCGTAATGGGGGAGGGGTGAGGTGCTGCACCTGGCTTCAGAATTCGGGTGCCCTGAGCGGTATGCCAATCGAAGACCATGAAGTGCAGCGATAGGCCACCTTGAAGCCTTGGCAAAGCCTTGAGCGTTTGGGTATGGCTGGCATACAGAGCCAAAGCCAGCGCCAGATCACGGGAGGAAGCCCGATCCCGTTTTTCTGGGCGCAGCGCATCGTAATGAGACAAGGCGCCCGCTAGCACATCAACTGGGCTGAGCCCGGCAGCATGCTTCAGCATTTCGCCCGAGCACATAGCGCGATACCCCTCAGGTGTCAGCTGAGCAACCAGACGCGAGCCCTGCGGAATGCTGTAGGAATAGAGCCAGAAGCCTCCCGAGGACGTAACATCTTCCTGACCGGCGTCCAGCACCCACCCAGCGCTCTCAATTTGGGCCGCAAATTTGCGACCGCGTGCTTTTCCAGCCTCGTCCATTGGTGACTCCGCTGTGATTATTTGCGGGGCCAATCCCCGCGAGAACAGGCTTGCATGGAACCGGCGAAACCCAAGGCGAGCAATCACTGGAATTCCCAGGGGAAAAACTCGTTTCAGGATTCAGGGTGCCGCACTAGAATACTGTCCATATGTACAGTATTGGTTTCGCATCATGATCCAGCTCTCTGCCAAGCTCTCGCCCAATGCCTCTAGTCAACCACTCCCCCTGGCTGGGCCTGTGAGCTGCGGGTTCCCCTCGCCAGCGGCCGACTACGCGGTACCGGATCTATCGCTCGATGAACTGGTGGGTATCAGGCCGACCGGCTCGATTTTCCTCTTTCGCGCGTCAGGGGACTCGATGCTCGGGACCGGCATCCGCGACGGCGACATCCTGGTGGTGGATAAGGCGAAGGAGGCCAAGGTCGGCGATGTGGTGCTGGCCATCATCGGATGCGAGTTCACCGTCAAGGAGCTGGCCAAGGACGAACAAGGCAATTTCTCCCTCGTGGCCACGAACCCGGCGTATCCGCCGATTGTGCTGGGCGAGGCAGAAACCTTGGAGGTTTGGGGGGTGTGCATCTGGGTGCTGCGCCAGATGGGCGCCGCCAGATGAGTTGCGGGGTGTTGGGTTTATGCTGGATTATGCAAAAATGAATAATTATTCAGAATCGCATAAAGGTGCATATTCATGACCACCAAGGATCGTCTGCACTTCCCCCGGCACGCGCTGGCCGAGTCCATTTTGCTGGGCTTCGAGAACAACATCCAGACTGCCACGACCATTTTCGCTCCGCGTCGAAAAGGCAAGACCACGTTCGTGCGCAACGATCTCATTCCGATGGCCAGAGACAAGGGGTTTCTTGTTGCGACCGCTGACCTATGGCTGGACAAGGATCACCCGGAGCGAGTTATCGCGCGGGCATTGCAGGAGGCCATTCATGGCACCGGCTTTGTCCGGCGCACCTTGCTACGGTTTACGAGGCCCGGTCAGGTGATCAGTGGCGTGAACGCCGGTGCCGGCACGGACGGAGTATCCATTGGCCTCGATCTGGCGGACGACGCGGGGCTTGTTCTGCCCGAGCTGTTCGAACGATTCAGCCAGCTCGGCAAAGGCAAGGCGCTGCTGATCATCGACGAGGTTCAGCACCTCGCCACGCGCAAGGAATTCGAGACGTTTACCGCCACGCTGCGCACGCTACTGCAGGGCGCGCAGGGTGAAGTCTATGCCGTGTTTACCGGCTCTTCGCAGCATGGCCTGGCGCGCATGTTCCGGCGCAGCAAAGCCCCTTTCTACCAGTACGGTTCGGAGGTCAGTTTCCCGGAGCTGGGTATGGAATTCGCGCAGCACCTTGCCGCCTTGTATTTCGAGGCCACCGGCCGAACCTGGGAAGCTGCAGAGGCGTTCTCGTTGTACGTGCGGCGCGGAATGATGCCCAAGCATTTGCGCGAGATTTACAACCTGAGCCTGACGCAGAACCTGCCCGTAGTTGAGGCGGATAAAATCGTCTGGGCTTCCATGCTGGACGAAGGCCAGTTCGCCACCCTGATCGAGAGCTTGGCTCCGCTGGATCAGGCATTGCTTGTGGGCATTCTCACTGGGGAATCCTTGTTCTCGGCTGAATACCGCAAGAGGCTCGGTGATGAACTCCCCAGCGGAATAGCGCCTACGACGACTCAGGTGCAGTCAGCGCTCAAACGCCTGCAGCGAGCCGAACTGATCGGTAACCTCGACCACGGCAGTTGGAGCATTGAGGACGGCGCCTTGCAAAGCTACCTGCGGCGGGTTTTGCTGGACGATGATCAGGACTGACCCCGCTGGCTGGCTGCCATGACTATCGCCTTGATCGACGCGAACGCCTTCTACTGCTCGGCGCAGATCCTGTTCGAGCCGTGGCTGCGTGACTCTGCGGTGGTGGTCGCCAGCAACGGGGATGGATGTGTGGTCAGCCGTAATGACCCGGCCAAGGCGCTCGGCATAAAAATGGGCCAGCCGGTGTTCGAGCTGCGCGACCTCGAAGCCCGAAATCAGGTGAAGATTTTCTCCTCGAACTACTCGCTCTACCAATCGCTCAGCAATCGCATGATGGCCATCCTGGAGGAGCATTCGCCTCGAATCTCCCCGTACTCAATCGACGAATGTTTTTCTTGGCTCGATGGTATTGCCGACCCGGAGGCTTGGGGCCGGCAGGCGCAGGCACAAGTGATGCAGCGCATTGGTCTGCCGGTAGGTGTTGGCATAGGCCCCACCAAGACCCTCGCCAAGCTTGCCAACTGGGCGGCGAAGAAATGGAAGGCCAAAACCGGGTGCGTGGTCCTGCTGACCGATCCCCTGCGGCAGGAAAAGCTGCTGCGCTATGCGCCGGTGGGCGAGGTTTGGGGGATTGGCCGGAGGCTGAGCGCGAGACTCGAAGCGGAACTGAGCATTAAGACAGCCTGGCAGCTGGCCAATGCCGATCCGAAGCTGTTGCGCCGGTATTTCAGTGTCAACTGCGGATTTCGGAGCATCGTGACCGGCCGTTTCGGTTGATCGTGACCGGTCATTTCGCTAACGCGTGACCGCTGATTTCGCTAACAACGTGACCGATTTTCCACCTGTTCCGAAACAGGCGGTCACGGCTTACCGAAATCGTCGGTCACGGTTTAGCGAAAACCTTCCCCCTGCGTTGCGCATGACCTGACGCGACCGTCACCCTCGCCCGATTTCGGGAGACGAGGGATGGCGGCGCCGCGAGTAGCCATGCGAAACATCAAAGAATGTCTGCGCCTCAAGCTTGAGGCCGGTTTGTCCCACGAGAAGATTGCCCGCGCCTTGCAGCTGTCCAAGGGCGTGGTCAGCAAGTACGTCACGGCGGCGCGCGTGGCCGGGCTGGACTGGCCGGCGCTGGTGGCGATGGATGAGGCCGCGTTGGCAGCCGCCTTGTTTGCGCCGATGCCACCGGGCAAGCCGCGCGGTGAGCGGGTACTGCCCGATGTGCTGAGTATCCATCGCGAGCTGCGGCGCAAGGGCGTGACCTTGCAGCTGCTGTGGGAGGAGTATCTCGCCGCGCATGCGGGGCAGCCGACCTACCGCTACACCCAGTTCGTCGAGCACTACCGGCGTTACGCACAGACGCTCAAGCGTTCGATGCGCCAGCTGCACCGCGCGGGCGAGAAGCTGTTTATCGACTATGCCGGCCCGACGCTGCCGGTGGTCGATCCAGGCACCGGCGAAGTCCGCCGGGCGCACATCTTCGTCGCCGCCCTGGGCGCCTCGAATTACACCTATGCCTGCGCGACGCCGGGCGAAACCCAGGTGGACTGGCTGACTTCGCTGGGGCAGGCGCTTGCCTACTTCGGCGGCGTGCCGGAGATGGTGGTGCCGGACAATCCGCGCGCCCTGGTCGCCCAGCCGGATCGCTACGAGCCCGGCCTGAACCGGGCGACGCTGGAGTGCGCGCGGCATTACCAGACGGTGATGCTGCCAGCCCGGCCACGCAAACCTCAGGACAAGGCCAAGGCCGAGGTGGCGGTGCAGGTGGTCGAGCGCTGGATCATGGCGCGGCTGCGCCACCGGCAGTTCTTCAGCCTGCATGCGCTCAACCAGGCCATCGCCGAACTGCTGGAGGAGCTGAATCGACGCCCGTTCAAGCGCCTCGACGGCTGCCGGCGCGACTGGTTCGAGCGCCTGGATCGCCCAGCCCTACGCCCGCTGCCGGAGCATCCCTACGAGGTCGCCAGCTTCAAGCGCTGCAAGGTCAACATCGACTACCACATCGAGGTCAATGGCAGCTTCTACAGCGTGCCCTCGGCCCTGGCCCGGCAGAGCGTCGAGGTGCGGCTGACGGCGCACACCCTGGAAGTGCTGCATGGCAACCGGCGGGTGGCCAGCCACCTGCTGCTGGGCCGTCGCGGCGCCTACAGCACGCAGCGCGAGCACATGCCCGCCGCGCACCAGGCGCATCGCGAATGGACGCCGCAACGCCTGCTCGACTGGGGCGAGCGGATCGGCCCCTACACGCGCCAACTGATCGATCACCAACTGACCCACAAGCCGCACCCGGAGATGGGCTACCGCGCCTGCCTCGGCCTGCTCTCGCTGGCCCGCCGCTATGGCAATGCCCGCCTGGAAGCCGCCGCCGAACGGGCCGTCCAGCTACGCGCTTTCACCGGGCGCAGCGTGCGCAACCTACTTCAGCAAGGCCTGGATCGACAGCCGCTGCCCAAGCGTGCGGCCGAAGCGAGCCTCCCCGAGCACCACGAAAACGTCCGTGGCGCCGACTACTACCAACCCCCGCAACAGGAGCTGTTCGATGATGCCGCAACACACCCTGAATCAACTGCACCAGCTACGCCTGGACGGCATGGCCCGCGCACTGGAGGAGCAATGGACGCTGCCGGCCAGCTACAGCCTGAGCTTCGATGAACGCCTCGGCCTGTTGCTTGACCGTGAACTGGCCTGGCGTGACAACCAGCGCCTGGTGCGGCTGCGCAAGAAAGCCAAGCTCAAGTACAGCAATGCCTGCCTAGAGGATCTCGATCGGCGTCCCGGCCGCGCCCTGGACGAGCGCCTGATCGCCGCTCTGGCCAACGGTGACTGGATCCGCCAGCAGCACAACCTGCTGTTGACCGGCCCGACCGGTGCCGGCAAGACCTGGCTGGCCTGTGCCTTGGGCAACCAAGCCTGCCGCCAGGGCTACAGCACCCTGTATCTGCGCACCCCGCGCCTGCTGGAGCAACTGCGCATCGCCCACGGCGACGGCAGCTTCGGCCGCACCCTGCAACAGCTGGCAAAGGTCGACGTCCTGGTTCTGGACGACTGGGCGCTAGCCCCGCTGGAGGAAGGGGCCCGGCATGACCTGCTGGAGGTGATCGACGACCGCGCCGGCAACCGCTCCACCATCCTGACCAGTCAACTGCCCATCGAACACTGGCACGGCTGGATCAACGACCCGACCTTGGCCGATGCCATCCTTGATCGCCTGGTGCACAACGCTTACCGATTGACGATGAAGGGCGAGTCACTGCGCCGGAAAAAAGCCGAGGAAGACACCGCATCGTGACCGATGCGATTACAATCTCAAAACCGCGCAACCGGGACGGAAGCACCGGTCACGTATTAGCGAAACGCTCGGTCACGTTCACCGAAATCCGCAGTCAACGTCGAGCGCACCGCGCGCGAGCTGTGTGGCATCCCATGTTTCCCACTTGGCGCAGGCCCGGAGCGCAAGCAGCAGATCATCAGCTCACGAACATTCGGGGAGAAGATTTACCGCTTGGAATCCCTGCGCAGCGCCGTCGCGCATTACACCTCGGTTGCTGCTGGCAAGCTGCGCGCCCAGGGGAGTTTGGCCAACTGCATTCAGGTCTTCGCCCAAAGCAGCGCCTTTGCCCCCGGCGAGCGCTTCAGCGGAACGCGGATCATGGCGCTGCCGTACCCGACCGATGACACACGCGATCTGGTTGCGGCAGCTCAGCAAGGGCTCAGCGCGATGTTTCGTGAAGGTGTGGCTTATGCCAAGGCCGGTGTGATCCTAAGTCAGTTCGTCGAGCGGGGTGCCATCACCGGCGACCTCTTCGCACCGGCGCCGCGCAGCGGAAGCAAGGCAGTCATGCAGGTGATGGATGCGATCAATGCCAGACAGCGCAGGGGAGCTATTCGCCTCGGCAGCGATCATGAGGGCGGCGGATGGGTGATGCGGCAGAGGCTTCTGAGCCCGTCCTACACCACCTCCTGGCAGGGATTACCCCAAGCGCGCTGCTGAGGGCGCCTAGCCCTGCTCACCGTTCTTTGCTGGCTTCTTCTCAGCGCGAAGCTCCTTCAGCTCTTCCTTCAGCTCGCTCAAGCTGCCCCTGGCGGTTTCCAGTTCTCTGCTGGTGGACTCAAGCCGCGCCTGCACGGCCTGCAGAGTGATTTGGGCCTGGTGGGCATCGCCATTGGCACGGGCGGCTGCCTCCTGAGCTGCTGCCTGCTGCTGGCGTGCCTCACGCTCGCGCTCTTCTGCTGCCGACACACGCTGGATAGCGGCATCGAGCTTGGCGGCGGCGACTGCCGCTTGTTGCTCTGCCGACTGCTTACCGGACAGTGCCTCGTCGAGCGCGGTGCGGAGCCGTTCCACTTCCCCTTCCAGGCGAGGCATGGATTCGAGCCGCAGTTCGGCGCGGGCCAGGGCGTGCTGCGCCGTCTCTGCCACTTCTCGCTCACGGTTTGCCCTGGTGTCGGCTGCCTCCACCTCTTCCTCGGCTTCACTGCGCACGCGCTCGATTTCCTCGCGGATCTCGCTGATGGTCCCTGCCTGCTGCTCGACCTTGGCGCGGGCTTCGTCCAGGGCGCGGAGGGTCGTGGCCAGCTGCTCGGCCAGCTCGCTGTTTTCCTGCTGGCACAGTGTCAGGGTGTCCTCGGCCTCGTTTGCGCGCTCATCGGCGCGAACAGCGGCTTCGCCGGCTGCTGCGCGGACTTGCTCGGCAATGAGCTGGACGATGCGAGGGTCCAGCTGGATCTCCGGCGCCGCCACTGAAGGCTTGCGTGCACGCCAGCTGGCGAGCAGTGGGGTGATCTGGTTTGGGGAGCCTCCACCAAGGTAATCGCGCACGGAGCGCACGGAGACGCGGCTGCCTGAGGCCTCAAGAGCATCTGCTGCAGCGAAAACCCTATCCGGTGTGATGTTGGCCATGGTGTGCTCCGTAACGTAATAACAGATAACGAATAACATAATAACACATAACGTTATTTATAGTGTGATTATTGGAGCCGATAAAACACCGCCGTGCTGCTGCAGGGTTGCTGATCAAGCCTTTGCTGCTCGCGCACTTATCGCTGACGCGTAAGCCGGGTCGGCGTGGGCGAGCCCAGCGCTCAGGTGGCGCCGCAGATCTCGCGAATTGCCAATACCGCCCATAAAGGTGCCCGGCGCACCGGGGCCAGCCGTGGGCAGCGCATCAGCAAAATGGGGGTGCCGGGGCTCTTCGGCCAGCCGGGCTTGGGTTTCCCAGAAGCAGTGTTCTCCTGATGTCAGCACTTCAGGGAGGCACCATGCAGCTCAGGGCTTACCAAAACGATCAGGTTTCAGATTTGCGTGAGGGAATTCGCCAACAATTCCTCGTGCAGATGCTCATGAGCCCTACCGGCTCGGGCAAGACCGAGGTCGCGAAATACGTCATCGCCAACGCGGCGGCAAAGCAGAACAAGGTCTGGTTCATAGTCGATAGCGTCAAACTGCTTGATCAGACGCTGGCGCGCTTCCACGCCGATGGCATATATGCCGGCGCAATTCAGTCGAATCACCCGTGCACCGACTACTCGAAAGTGGTTCAGGTGGCGACGGTTCAGTCACTCGGGCCGCGCCTGGACTGGTTGCTGCGAACTCAGCCGCCCAAGCTGGTAGTGATCGATGAGGCGCACGTCCTGTTCAAGGCGCATCAGGATCTGATCCAGTGGTGCCGCAAGAACAAGGTGCCGGTGATCGGATTGAGCGCGACGCCGTTCAAGCGGGGGCTCGGCAAAATCTATGACCGTCTGGTCAACCGCATCAGCACTAAGCAGCTGACAGAACAAGGCTTCCTTGTACCAGCCGAGTGTTACGCCCCGCATGTGCCTGACCTGAAAGGTGTAGGAACATCGACTGGCGGTGACTGGGCTGAAGATGAGCTAGCCCGCGTCATGGGCGGCGCCGATATCCTCGGGGATGTCGTAAGCCACTGGAAGCAGCTGGGCGAGAACCGGCAAACACTGGTCTTTGCCTGCAATGTCCATCACGCCAAGCAACTTGCCGAGTCGTTCTTCAATGCGGGCGTAATGGCCGCGCACATCGACGGATACATGCACTCTGACGAATCCGACGAGATTATTCGGCTCTACAAGTCTGGCAAGATTAAGGTGCTGGTTTCAGTCGGGATGCTAGCCAAAGGGTTCGACGACCCCCTCACAGGTAGTTACCTCGCTAGAGTCCAAAGCCAGAACAAACCATGGCAACCCAATGATTTTTATCATTTTTTTCTATGACTAATTTTAGGAGTCACTCTGCAGGCGAGTCCTAGATCTATGAGTCGCCCTTGGTTTCGTAGACACATTGACAGGGCTACTACCGGCCCAATAGCAGTCCTTCAATGAGCGGTGCTCGAGTTGCCGCGCGTTTTTTCAAGGGCAAATGGAGACTCCTTCCGTCGAGACGCAGGGACCTCCATATGAAAATCGACGCTGAACGCCGATAGATGTCGTCATTATCGGTGGTAGGCAAGCCGCTTTAGCCACCGCATATTTTCCTGCGTCGTACTGGTTTGTTATTCGTGATGCTCGATGCCGATGATGGCCCCCGGCGGCGCCTAGCGTCACGGCTGGAACTCCTTGCGACTATTATCCCCAGCGAACTGGAGTTCAATTCCCGGCTGAATGATGCCTCCGGTTGAGGATGGCTACCCCACGCGCGATCACGTCGTCGATTACCTCGCGCGCTATGAAGATCGCTACCAGCTTGCGGTCCAGCGCCCCGTGCGGGTCAACTCGGTGGAACGCATCCCGGGGGCGCTGCGCGTTCGTGCCGAGCATGAGCATTGGGCGCCAGGGCGGTGGTAAGCGCCACCGGTACCTGGAGCCATCCACATATCCCCCACTATCCCGGCAGCGAGATCTACGGCGCCAGCAGTTGCACTCGGCCCACTATGTCGAGGCGCAGCCGCTCGCAGGTAAACGCGCGCTGGTGGTAGGCGGTGGCAACTCCGGGGCGCAGAACTAGCAGAGGGTTCTAAAGTGGCCGATGCCACCTGGGTGACGCCCATCAGCAATGGCCGCATTGACCTGCTTGGAGAAAGCGCGCATTTCGCACATCACCCGATCCGACTCCACTGCATCTAAATTAGATTCAGCACAGGCCGGACAGAACTCGCCAGTTACAGCAGTGATGACGGTGGTTGCACCCTTGTAGGTATAAGGCAGGTCGTGGGTGTCGTGGATCAATTCCGCTACGCCGCAAACAGGACATTTCATGTTCATAGCTCCTTGAAGGACACGATCAGCATGCCGTCAAAGATCGCCAGCGTAAGAATGCTTGCCTGGCGCCTGATGGCACTGAGCAACCTTTTTGTCCAAATGCCTTGCGACAACATAGCCTACGAAGCCCGCCACACTCAAGGCTACGAGTACGCCCCCTAATGCGATCATCAGCATGCTTGCCTGGTTCATCTGATTCTCCGTTCGCTGTGCCAGATATGACAATACCATCAGCTTGGCCTGCGCCTCATCGACTACACATAGCGGCATGATATCAACGGTCCGGGTCTGAGCGTGTTTGCCCGGCTCTTAACGACTACAAATTGCGGCAGCGTATCAGCGGTCCGCATGTGGTCGTGCTTGCGCCGGCTCTTAACAACTACAATGAATGCTCATGCTACTACCCGCCAAAAGTGTAAGCGATGGAACTGGTTGCGCCTAACTCCGCTGATTGAAACGATGGCTGCAGGTTCGATCGCAGATCCGCAACCTGAACCTCAAGTGAAGCCAGTCATGCGCTCTAAGTCATTTGATTTTGTTCTATCCAAAAGCGCTGGTTCCACTGGGCGATAGTCAAAGAGTGCTTCTGGCCAGAAAGGGGCCGACCCCGGCATTGGTGAGCCGGTCAGAAGCTGGGAATTACCAGCCGGCTGTAATTGGCCCAGAGTGTGTAAAAACACTTTCTTATCGTGTGTGCCTCAGCCCATTGCTCTTGGGCGTGGTGATTTCCCGATTACTTACCACGATCAGCGCTGGTAACGCCTCAGAGCGCGTATGAAGCGCTGCGGCACCTCCTGGAGCAGCAAAAAAAGGGGCTTTTACGCCGTCATCGCCTTCAACAAGCCTTCGGTGCCGATGATTTTCATCACCCGCTTCAAGTTATAGGCGAGCACATTCAAGCTCATTTCTGCACTCACCCCGTTCAGTTTTCGAGTCAGGAAGTGCATTGCCCCCATCCATTGTTTGAGCGTCCCGAAGGGATGCTCAACAGTCCGCTTTCGAACCCGCATCATCTCCGGTGCTTGGTTCAGCCGGCGTTGCATTTCCTCCAGCACAGCTTCATGTTCCCAGCGCCGTACTCGACGATTTGTGCTTGGCGTGCACTGGGTTTTCAGCGTGCAGCTCTGGCACTTTGAACTCCAGTAGCAGTGCATATTCATGCCTTTCTCAACGCTGGAGAATCGCCAGATCAGTGCCTCTCCCGCCGGACAGGTGTATTCGTTTTTCGTCGGGTCATACACGAAGGCATCTTTGTTGAATCGGCCATCAGCCTTGGCGCTTGAAGTCATTGGCTTAGGCACGTAGGCCATGATGTTTGCGTCGTGACAGGCAAGGATTTCTTCACCCTTGAAGTAGCCTCGGTCAGCCACCACGGACAGCGTTTCTTCGCCGATGGCTTCACGAGCCTGCTTCGCCATTGAACTGAGTTGGTCACGGTCGGAACCGCTGTTGGTGACCTCGTGAGCAACTATTAAATGGTGCTGCGTATCGACAGCCGTCTGCACGTTGTAGCCGACGATACCGCTGCCGCGCGTCATCATCGAACGGGCATCCGGGTCGGTCAGCGAAACCTGTTTGTCAGGGGAATTGTTGAGCTGAGTTTCGATCCCCTGAAGCTCTTTCATCTGCGCTTTGAGCTTGGCGATTTTATCTTCCAGGCTGGCCGTGTCTGGCGCGGAGGCGCTAGGAATCTGTCGATCAGCCGCATCGAGCGCAGCCAAATAACGGCTGATGCTCGCCTCGATTTCTTCCATGCGCCGCTTCAGTTTGGCGCTAGTGAAATTGCGGTCACGGTTGTTCACTGCCTTGAATTTGCTGCCGTCGATGGCAACCAAGTTTTCGCCAAACAACCCCAACTGCTGGCAGAGCAAAACGAACTGTCGGCAGGCGCCGCGAATGGCCTTGCTGTTGTCTTTTCGGAAGTTGGCGATGGTCTTGAAGTCGGGCATCAAACGCCCGGTTAGCCACATGAGTTCGACGTTGCGCTGGGCTTCTCGCTCAAGACGTCGGCTCGATTGAATGCGGTTTAGGTAACCGTAGATGTAGATCTTCAGCAGGATCGCCGGGTGGTAGGCAGGTCTGCCGGTTTCGGCTGGAATGACGCCATCAAAACCTAGCTTGGCCAAATCGAGTTCATCGACGAAAACGTCAACCACCCGAACCGGATTGGTATCGCTGACGTAATCGTCGAGGCTTTCGGGAAGTAAGGTGCTTTGGCCTCGATGTTCACCTTGGATAAACCGTTTCATGGGCGCCCCTTGCGGTGAGATTCTCCGAAATCATAGCAAAGGTTTACCGGGGCGTTTTTACACACTCTGGGCCGGATAGCGCCCTTCCACCGCCGGCACCATGCGGCAGGCATTTTTCTGAGTTCGGATCTCATTGATGTGCTGCCAATTGCGACTGGACGATATTCCGTAGTCCATCAGGTTACCGCCTCTAAGTTGTAGACGAGCTCACCAGCAGTTTGCGGCGGTGCGACAGGTCACGAATGATCAGTAATTGCGGGGGAACAACACAGAGGGCAGCGCGCAGACGAAATCGCTGCGACACAACGTACTAGGTATAAGGGACAATTGCGGCAAGGTGATTACCACGTTGCGACTCCGTCCGGCGCAGAAGCCCCAGATATCAGAAGGCTTTGTTGTAGAACAATGAGTAGGATTCGATTCCGTCGTTCGGCTGTTTGATGCCGGCATTGGAATAGTGGATGGCGCGTATGCCGACCTTTTGC
Source organism: Stutzerimonas decontaminans (assembly GCF_000661915.1). Taxonomy (NCBI): domain Bacteria; kingdom Pseudomonadati; phylum Pseudomonadota; class Gammaproteobacteria; order Pseudomonadales; family Pseudomonadaceae; genus Stutzerimonas; species Stutzerimonas decontaminans. The sequence continues at coordinate 18,049 of NZ_CP007510.1, forward strand.
TCGTGCGGCAGCTTCAGGCCGGCGCCGATGCGGTCTTCGAAGTTGAACGAGGACCCCAATTGCTGCTCGCCGACATCGGTCTTGGAGAAGAATGCAACGCCAATCCCGGCTTCGACGAAGGGCGTGTATTTGAAGCCGCTGAACTCATAGACAAATACCGGGGCGAAGGACAGCGAGTGCGCACCGCTGTAGTCGTCACCGCCTTCCCAATAGGTATAGGCAGCTTCCCAGTAGCCGGTCAGCTGGCCAGTGCCGCTGTTCAGCCAGGTTTTGTCCCAGTCGAACGCCAGGCCGGCGCGGTAGCTCATGTCACCTTGACCGGTCATGCCCAGCGCGCCGGAAAACTCGGCGGCGCCAGCGGTGGCTGTGCCGGTAAGAAGTGCGATTGCCAACGACAGTGCGAAGCGGATTTTCATGCTTTCTCTCCTCTGGCTTTCCAAAACAATCAAACGTTGTCATAGCGGCCGGCGTAACGCCGACCGCCTTTTTATTGCGCGGACTCGTCGCGGTGCGCGATGTTCTCCGTCCATCCGCCGCCGAGCGCTCGGAACAGCTGCACCTCGCTGTTGAGCTGCAGCAGTCGGTCGCTGAGCAGCTGTTGCTGGGCAGAGAACAGTTCGCGTTGCGCATCGAGCACGGCCAAGTAGTTGTCGACACCCTCGTCATAGCGCTGCTGCGCCAGTTCCAGGTATTCCTGGGTGGTAGTGGTCAGGTCGGCCTGGGCCTGCAGCTGTTCTTCGAAGGTGCCGCGTGCGGCCAGGCCATCGGCGACTTCGCGGAATGCGGTCTGGATGGTCTGTTCGTACTCGGCGATGTTGATGTCCTTCTGCACCTCGGCGTAATCGAGGTTGGCCTTGAGCCGGCCGGCGGTGAAGATCGGGATGTTGATCTGTGGCATGAAACTCCAGGTGCCCGAACCGCCCTCGAACAGGCCGTCTAGCTCACCGCTCAGGGTGCCGGCGGCGGCTGTCAGGCGGATGCTCGGGAAGAACGCCGCGCGTGCTGCGCCAATGTTGGCGTTGGCCGCATGCAGGCGAAACTCGGCTGCGATGATATCCGGGCGGCGTAGCAGCAGGTCGGCCGGCATGCCCACCGGCAATTCTGCGAACATGCGATCACTGCCGGGTTCATCCGTGATATCGGCCGGCAGCTCGGTGCCGAGCAACAGGCGCAGCAGGTTGGCATCCTGCGCGACCAGGCGCGAATAGCGGGCGAACTGCACGCGCGCCTGCTCCACCAGGCTGCGGGCCTGACGCACATCCAATGCCGATGCCGTGCCAACGTCGTGGGCGGCCTGCACCAGGCTCAGGCTTTTGCCATAGCTGTAGAGCGTGTCGTGGGTCAGCTCCAGCAGGCCCTGATCGGTGCGCCAGGTCAGGTAGGCCATCGCGACCTCGCTGACCAGCCCGATCTGCACGCTGCGTTGCGCCTCCTCGGTTGCCAGGTAGCGCGCCAGCGCGCCTTCCTCCAGGCTGCGCAGGCGACCGAAGAAGTCCAGCTCGTAGGCACTGACGCCAAGCGTTACACCGTACTGGCTGGCGATACCCGCCTCGCCGGTGTTCGCCAGGTCGGCCGGCAGACGCTGGCGCTGGCCGCTGCCGTCGATGCCGATGCTGGGGAACAGGTCGGAGCGGCTGATGCGGTATTGCGCGCGGTAGGCTTCGACGTTGAGCGCCGCCTGACGCAGGTCGCGGTTGTTTTCCAGCGAGAGGCCGATCAGGCGTTGCAGGGTCGGATCGACGAAGAACTGCCGCCAACCCAGCTCCGTGGCAGTGGTGCTCGCCGACACGCCCTGATCATAGGCCGCGCCTTCCGGCCACTGCGCCTGCACCGGCATGTCCGGGCGCTGGTAGTCCGGAATCAGGCTGCAGCCGGACAGCGCCAGCGTCATCGCGACGGTCAGATGCTTGAGTCTCATGCGGATTCTCCTTCGCCATCGGCCTGAGCCTTCTTGCGGCCTTCGAACAACTTGACCACCACCACATAGAACAGCGGCACGAAGAACACCGCGAGCACCGTGGCGGTGATCATCCCGCCGACCACGCCGGTAGCGACCGAGTGCTGGCTGCCGGCACCGGCGCCACTGGCCAGAGCCATGGGCAATACACCGAAGGTAAAGGCCAAGGAAGTCATGACGATCGGTCGCAGCCGCAGCCTGGCCGCATGAACGGCAGCATCGACCAGCGGCATGCCTTCCTTCTCATACAAATCCTTGGCGAACTCGACGATGAGGATGGCGTTCTTCGCCGACAGGCCGACCGTGGTCATCAGGCCAATCTGGAAGTAGACGTCGGCGTTCAGTTCACGCATTAGCGTGGCAAGTACCGCGCCGAGAATGCCCAGCGGAACCACCATCATCACCGACACCGGTACCGACCAGCTTTCATAAAGTGCAGCCAGGCAGAGGAACACGATTAGCACAGTCAGCGCATAAAGCATGGGCGCCTGGTCACCGGTCTGGATTTCCTCGTAGGACAGGCCGGTGTAGCTCAGGCCAATGCCGGGGGGCAGTTCCTTCATAATCTCGGCGATGGCGACCATGGCGTCGCCGGTGCTGTAGCCGGGTGCCGGCTCGCCGAGGATTGCCAGCGAAGAGATGCCGCCGTAGCGTTCCAGCTTCGGCGAGCCAAACACCCACTCGCCGGTGGCGAAGGCCGAGAAGGGCACCATCTCACCGAGGGTATTGCGCACGTACCACTTGCCGAAGTCTTCCGGCGAGATGCGCGAATCGTCTTGGCCCTGGATGTAGACACGCTTGACCCGGCCCTGGTCGATGAAGTCGTTGACGTACATCGAACCCCAGGCCGCGCTCATGGTTTCGTTGATTGAGGCGATGCTGACCTGCAGGGCGCGGGCTTTCTCGTCATTGATATTGACCTGGAACTGCGGCTCGTCGTCCTTGCCGTTGGGGCGCACCGCACGCAGATGCGGATGCTCGTTGGTCAACTGCAAGAACTGGTTGCGTGCGTCCATCAATGCTTCGTGGCCGAGGCCGGCGTTGTCCTGCAGATACAGGTTGAAGCCCATGGCGTTACCCATTTCCAGGATCGCCGGCGGCACGAAGGCCATGACGGTGGCGTCCTTGACCTGAGCGAAGTGGGCGTTGGCGCGCTCGGCGATGCTGAACACGTCTTGGCCCTCGGCCGAGCGCTGGTCCCAGTCCTTGAGCATGACCAGGCTGAGGCCCGAGTTCTGCCCGCGGCCGGCGAAGTTGAAGCCGTTGACGTTCAGCACGTGCTCGATCAGCTCGTCTTCCTCGCTCTTCAGGTAGTCCTGCACCTGGGTGAGGACCGCTTCGGTGCGCTCGGCGGACGAGTTCACCGGCATCCGCACCTCCACCATCATCAACCCCTGGTCCTCGTTGGGCAGGAACGCCTTGGGAATCTGGGTGAACAGGTAGCCAGTGCCGGCGGTGATCAGCACGAACGCCAGCAGGTAGCGGCCGCGATGCTTGAGCATGCCGCCCACGCCGCGCTCGAAGCGGTTGGTGCCGCGGTCGAAGATGCGGTTGAACCAGCCGAAGAAGCCTTTTTTCTCGTGATGGGCATCGCCCTTGGGCTTCTTCAGGAGGGTGGCGCACAGCGCCGGGGTGAAGATCAGTGCCACCAGTACCGAGAGGCTCATGCAGAGCACGATCGTCACGGCGAACTGCTTGTAGATGATGCCTGCCGAGCCGCCAAAGAAGGCCATGGGCACGAACACTGCCGAGAGCACCAAGCCGATACCCACCAGCGCACCCTGGATCTGCCCCATGGATTTGCGCGTGGCTTCCAGTGGTGTCAGCCCTTCCTCATGCATCAGGCGCTCGACGTTTTCCACCACCACGATGGCGTCGTCCACCAGCAGGCCGATGGCCAATACCATGGCGTACATGGTCAGCACGTTGATACTGATGCCGAAGTAGGGCAGCAGCGCGAAGGCGCCGAGCAGCACCACCGGCACCGCCAGGGTCGGAATCAGCGTGGCGCGGAAGTTCTGCAGGAACAGGTACATCACCAAAAAGACCAGCACCACCGCTTCGATGATGGTGTGGATCACCGAACTGATCGAGGCCTCCACCACTGGCGTGGTGTCGTAGGGATAGATCACCTCGATGCCTTCGGGCAGATAGACTTTCTGCTTCTCCATCTCGGCCTTCACGGCTTCTACGGTTTCAAGCAGGTTACCGCCGGAGGCCAGACGCAGGGCCAGGCCGGCCGAAGGCTTGCCGTTATGGGTACTCGAGATAGAGAAGTTGTCGGCACCCAGCGCGACCTCAGCCACGTCCTTGACGCGGATCTGCGAGCCGTCGGTTTTGACCTTGACCAGGATCTCCTCGAATTCGGCAGGAGTGGTCATGCGAGTCTTACCCAGCACCGTGGCGTTGAGCTGCACACCGGTGCGGGTCGGCAAACCGCCGAGCTGGCCGGAGGAGACCTGTACGTTCTGCTCGCGGATAGCGTCGGCAACATCGCCTGGAGTCAGCTGGTAACTGTTGAGCTTGGCCGGATCAAGCCAGATGCGCATGGCATTGGGTGAGCCGAACAACATGTAGTCACCCACGCCGTCGATGCGCGAAATCGGGTCCTGCAACTGCGAAGCGATCACGTTGCCGAGGTCGAAGTTGCTCATCTTGCCGGTGCTGTCCGCCAGCCCGATGATCAGGAAGAAGTTCTGCTGGTACTTCACCACGCGCAGCCCTTGGCGCTGCACTTCCTCAGGCAGCCTGGGTGTAGCCAGCTGCAGTTTGTTCTGCACCTGGACCTGGGCGATATCCGGGTCGGTGCCCTGCTCGAAGGTCACGATGATGGTCATGCTGCCGTCGGAGGCGCTTTCGGCGGACATGTAGCGGAAGCCGTCGAGGCCGCTGAGTTGCTGCTCGATCACCTGCACCACGGTGTCCTGCACGGTCTGCGCCGAGGCGCCGGGGTAGGTGACCTGGATCGAGACTGCAGGGGCAGCGATGTTCGGGTACTGGCTGATCGGCATTTTCACCAGCGATAACGCGCCGGCGAGCATGGCCACGATGGCCAAAACCCAGGCGAAGATTGGCCGGTCGATGAAAAAACGGGACATGAACGTCTAGCTCCTCAGTTGGCCGCGGCGGCGGTGGGCTCGCCAAATTCGGCAACCAGCTGAACGTTGCTGGCCTCCACCGGCTTGACCGTGACGCCACTACGGGCGTGCTGGGTGCCTTCGGTGATCACGCGTTCGCCGTCGGCGACGCCCTTGCCGATCAGCCAGGCATTGCCGACCGTGCGCAGGGTCTCGACTTCGCGGCGCTCGACACTATTGTCCTGCTTGACCACCCAGACGCTGGGCACGCCACGCACGTCGCGGCTCACCGCTTGTTGCGGCACCAGAATGGCGTTTTGCTGAACGCCTTCCTGCAGCAGGGCCTGGACGAACATGCCGGGCAGTAGCTTGCGGTCTGGGTTGGGGAATTCGGCGCGCAGGGTGACCGAGCCAGTGGTGGGGTCGACGCTGACTTCGGAGAATTTCAGCGTGCCGGTCAGCGGATAAGCGCTGCCGTCATCCAGGGTCAGGCTGACCTGCGCCTGGTCTTCGCCGGCGCGTTGAAGGCGCCCTGTTTCCAGGGCTCGCTGCAGTTCGAGCAGCTTGGTAATGGGCTGGGTCACGTCCACGTAAATGGGGTCGAGCTGCTGCACCGTGGCCATTTCCTGCGCCTGGCCGTTGGTCACCAGTGCGCCCTCGGTGACCCGCGAGCGACCGATGCGGCCGGAAATCGGCGACAGCACCTTGGTGTACTGCACGTCGATGCTGGCTACCTGTACTTCGGCCTGGGCCTGTTTCCAGGCGGCCATGGCGTCGTCGTACTGCTGGCGGCTGACGGCATTGGTCTTGACCAGGCGCTCATAGCGCTTGGCCAGGTTTTCCGCCGTGACCAGGTTGGCCTTGGCGCGGGCCAGGCGTGCCTCATAGGTGCGTGCGTCGATCTGGTACAGCTGCTGGCCCTGCTCGACCTCCGTGCCCTCGGTGAACAAACGTTTCTGAACGATGCCGTTGACCTGCGGCCGCACCTCGGCGACACGGTACGAGGCGGTACGTCCCGGCAGTTTGGTGGTCAGTGTCAACGCCTGTGCCTCGACCTGATAGACCCCCACTTCCGGCGGCGGCGCCGCGGTTTGCGTCTTGTCCGACTCCACGCAGCCGGCCAGCAACAGTGCCGCCAGCGGAACGGAATGCCATGCGCGCGATTTAGCTTTTCGGTGATTCACCTGTTGTCTCCCCTCAAATGCACAAAGGCTGTACCATATAGCGATTCAGTGTATCACTATACAGTTCAGTAGAGACAACTCGGAATATGTAACAGGCCTGAACAAGGAACTGGCAACTCCGGTCCGCGACGTTGAAGAATGCCTGTTCACTCTTGCGAAGCTGCTGGAAAATCCCCGCAACCCAAGTGGGCGTAGTACATAAGAGGATGCTATGACACAGACAGACCAGGCCGCTGAAGCCGGCCGGCACAACGGTATTCAGGTAATCGCCCGCGCAGGAGCGATCATGCGGGCCCTGGGCGACAACCCCCAGGGACTGAGCCTGGCTGCTATCGCGCAGATCGTCGACCTGCCCCGCTCCACGGTGCAGCGCATCATCACCGCGCTGGAGGCCGAGTACCTGGTCGAGACCCTTGGCCCCAGTGGCGGCTTCCGCCTGGGGCCGGCACTCGGGCAGCTGATCAGCCAGACCCAGACGGACATCATCACGTTGCTCAAGCCCTACATGCTCGAGCTCTGCGAGCAGTTGGGCGAGTCGGTTTGCGTCAGCACGCTGGTCGGCGCGAAAGCCTACGTGGTCGACCGCGTCGTGGCCGAGCGTGAGCTACGTGTCGTGTTTCCCATTGGTATCAAGGCGCCGGCCTACGCGACCGCGAGCGGCAAGGCGCTGCTGGCGGTCCTGGCCGATGAGTGGCTGCAACAGATGCTGCCCGACCCGCTGCCGATCGTGACTCCATGCACGCCTGACCGGATTACGCTGCTTAAGCAGCTCGGCCAGATCGCTGAGGGCGCCGTTGCCGAAGAGCATGGCGAGCTGATTGAAGGACTCAGCTCGTTTGCGATCACGCTGGAAACCTATTTGGGCCGGTACTCGATCGCAATCGTCGGACCGACAGCGCGGCTAGTGACTCGTCGTGAGCCATTTCAACAGGCGCTGCACCGCTGCCAGCAGAGCGTCGAGCGGGCGATCGGTCGGCGCGCCACGCATACATCCTGAGAGGCGAAAGCATGGCCAGACGAACCGCCGCTGAAGCGGAGCTGACCCGACGCAAGATTCTGGGATTTGGGGAGCAATGGAACCAAAACCCAACGTAGGCCCGCCGCGAACGTCCAGTTGAAGTACGCCCTAACTAGGCGTCAGGCCGGAACCTTGGGCCGCGTCAGGATAGGGCCGATTCCAGCATTTTCTGACGCCTCGCCGGCAACCTCTAGGGCCTCAACCTGACAGGCCGTACGCTTAACGTACGATTTTTTCCGTTTTCTCTATCGTCCCCTTCAAGCGACACCGGCTCACCCAGGTTGCTCTGGGCGCTGGCATAGCCAATCAGCGTGGTCACCTTCTCGCGAGCCTGCTCCTCGGACAAGTCCTCGCTCTCCACGTATTCGCTGAACGCCTTGAGCAGCGTGCGGGTTTCGCTGGGGCCGTCAATTCCCTCCTGACATCCAATGAAGTCGCGGAAGTAGTCCGAAACCTTCCGGCCGTTCTTACCCTTGATGAAGGAGATGTACTGCCGGGACTGCTTGTTGTTCTGCCACTCGGAGAGGTTGATACGTGCAGCCAGGTGCAGTTGGCCAAGGTCCAGATGCCGGGCAGGCGCCACGTCCAGCGCATCGGTCACGGTCAAACCCTCGCTGTGGTGCAGCAGCGCGATGGCCAGGTAATCGGTCATGCCCTGCTGGTAGTGGGCAAACAGCACATGCCCCCCGGTGGACAGGTTGGATTCTTCCATCAGCTTCTGCAGATGCTCGACGGCCTGGTGGCTGAAAGCGGTGAAGTCGGTAGTGCCGTCCAGGTACTGACTCAGCCAGCCGCTGAACGGGTACGCGCCGGATGGCTCATGGAACAGACCCCAGCCCTTGCCGGCCTTGGCGTTGTACCCGTGGTTGAGATCCGCCAGCAGATTCTCCGTTGCCTGGGAAACGGGCAATTCCGTGTCACGGGGATGAAGAACTGCCGGCGTTCCGTCCGGTTTCTTGTCGATCTGGTGGACGATGATGTGATTGATTGGCATGGATGATCCCTTGTCGTGGTGGTGTTTTTCTTCTGGTGCTGGCGGGTTGGCCTGCGTCGGTCAGCGCTGCCTGGTGCCGAACATCGACCGCAAAAGGCTTCCCAACCAGGAAAAGAGGCCCAGCTGAACGCGCGCCATTCGGCACCAGACTCCATCGACCTGAGTGGTTAAGCTGCCGTCATCATGCAGGCGCACCAGAAATGAGGTGCCGGAACGGCAGCTGGCACAAACTCCGACAGCCTCAACGGTGTAGCAGCGGAGGGCCTGGCGGATGACGGCACCGCGCATGAACCCGCTCGGGATGTCCTCACCGCACCCCGCGCAGCGGCCTTCGAAGTCCTGCCACGTTTGGCCGTTCTCGAACTCGACCGGCATCTGGCTGGCGATAGTGGGCATTTCGATCAGCTCGATGTCGCGCGGGCGCAGCGGGAGGCGTTGGCTCATGTCAGTTCCTTGGTCGGCGTAGCCACGGCCGGATGTGCCGGGATCGCGTGAGGCATGAAATGCGAGACGGTATCCTCGTCTGCAAATTTGCCGAGGTTGTAAGGGTCAACAGCGGCGAAATCCAACACCAGGGAACCGTCATCGTCCGTCCAGATCTGGAACCAGACTAGGGCGACGAATTGCTCATGCTCACCTGTGTGGACGCCAACCGGGCTCCCGTCATCGCTGGCACACACATCCCATACCGGCCGGGTGCCTGCGACCCAGTACAGGCCCGATTCGGGCGGCGCGTTGTAGTCGAACGCCTGCCAGGCCGGCGCCGGGCTGAAGCACTGTTGGCGCTGATTCCAGCGGATATCGGCATCGCCCATGCCAGGTTCTGATTGCGTCACTCGCGCCGCGCAGCCGGTGCATGCCACGACATTGGAGTTGATCCGGTCAGTTTCCTTGGCGGGGCTCCCGCAGAAAGGGCAGGGCTTGAGTGGCTTCAATGCATTACGGCCTCTCATTTGGCACCGCCTAGAGCGCACTCAACCGCGCGGCGGCAGGCCTGCATAGCAGCCAGATTTTCGAAGCTCAGCGTGAGGGCGAATTTTCCGCTACCGGAATTAGAGGAGATGGCAAATGCGTTCTGCAGCGTCTCGACCAGCCCGAGCTGCTGAGGCTGAATTACGGAAAGGGCAGCGCGGCCCTTCTGCAGGCACTCGCGCATCTCGGAAGAGAGATCGCCCAACTCGCGCTCGCGCTCTTCGGCCAGCGCTACGAACGCAGCAAGCGCCTCGGCCAGCGCGGACGTAGAGAAGGCCTCGGTGTAAATCGCAACCAGTCCGTTGCCGGGTTCTTTGCTGAGCGAGGCTGCGCAGCCGGCAACATTGTTCGGTGCCAGCCGCTCAAGATCGGAGGCTCGCAGATATGCAGTCGGGGTTTTGGCGAGCGGTGCGGCCGGAGCGCAGGCAAGCATGGCTCGGTACTGTGCCGTGAGTTCTTCGCAGGCACTCGCATGCCCTACGGCAAGCGGCACATCACCGTTGAAGCCGAGCGCGGCGATCATCTCAATCGTCGGGTTTACCGGAACAGTCTGCCAGTCGGCCGGCGACGTAGAGCGCAACTGCTGCTCGACATGCGCCGAGCGCGGGTCCATGCCGCCATCGGCAACGATGTCGCTGTATTTCGCTGGTGCTGGTGCGCCGCCCTTGCTCGAATCACTCATGACAACCTCCTGTGAATTTGAGTTCAGGCTATCGACAAGCCGGCAGATCCCAAGCTCGGTGCCGGCAGCAAGACTAGAACCCCAGCGAGAGCTGCCCAGTTGCTGGCGCAGACATGGCCGCACACGGCACCTGAGCAGCTTGCCCGGTGAGCTTGGCGATCAGCGCATCAGGATCGTTGAGGATGTCGCGCAGCCCGTGGCGGTGGAGCTGATTGCCGATCCGCAACATCCGGTCCCAGGACGAATGCCCGCCCTTCTTGAACGACACGGTGCCGAAGCGGGCCAGGTAGTGCACAACATCCGAGGGGTAAACATCGGCGTGCGGGCCGTAGTATTCCAGGGCGTGATCCAGCTCGAAGTCGAAGAACATTTCCGCTCCCTCGGCATCGATGTCGAACTCGTTGGTTTCGGTCACATGGGTGTAGTAGATCCCGCCTTTCTTCACGACCGACTCAGCGTTGGCCACGCTTGCAATGGCCGACCGCAGACCCTGGTAGATCCCGTGGAATTGCTCGTCCACGAATGGCACCTCGACTTCACGGGTGACATCCAGATCCTTTCGCTCGTAGACCTTGTACTCATGCGGGATGCGGTAGCGCTTGCCGTTCTCGAAAATCTGGCGGTACTCGCTCAGCGCTGTGAATGGCCGCTGGTAGGCGTAGCGCCCCCAGTAGAGGTCGATAGTGAGAATTTCCTTCATGCCCAGCAGCTGGAAACGCGGCGGTTCACCGGCTGCCCACGCGCGGTCAGCCTCATCGGCATCGATACTCAGCGCATAGCGCAGCAGCTCAAGGCATAGCTCGGGTGAGTAGGCATTCGCAGCGATTTTTATCGTCCCGGTTTCGTCATTGATCGACCGGGCCAGCCAGTTGCGACCCTGTGGGTCGTAGTGGCGCGCCTGCAGGTAGTTGCGGAAATCGCTCAGCGGCTTCATCCAGCTGTGCTTGCCGGTTTCCTCGGCGAGCATGTTTTCCATGCTGCGGTCAGTACCGACACGCAGGCAGATCCAGCAGCCATGACGCGCGCCGCAGCCGGTCTTGCGCTCGACGCCGCTGTCACGGATGAAGACGTTGACCATGCAGTCGCCGCCCGCATCGCGGTAAACCTCCGTCAGGGCCTGGAAGTCGCTGTAGGTGTCGATCTGGCCGCTGGTGACCTTGCCCAGGAAGGTGAAGATGTCCAGGGTCGTGAAGTCGGCCACGGGGCTCAGCACCCACTCAGGCTTCTTGTTCGGGCCAGCAGTATTGACCGGCACGATGGCGCTCTCGCCACGGGCTTCCATATTGCGCTCGCGCACCGCGGATTCGTCCCGCCGCGTGCCGATCAGCACGACGACATCATCATCACGGTAGGCGCTACCCATCTGGTGTTTCAGCACGGCTTTGATCTGTCGCTTGGTACGGTCCAGTGGCGATTTCTTCATCTGTTGCTGGCACTTAGCGCTATTGCCCGGCATAGACGCCACGGTGCGTCCGCCGATGATCGACACAAGCCAGTTTTCAGTCAGGTTGGGCTTGCACACCCAGATCCTCACCGGAAGGTTCTTGCTCGTGGCATAATCCTTGAGCGAGCGGATCTCGCCTTTGCTGTAGGCCAGCACCGCAGGGTTTTCGACCAGGGTGTCACTGGTCATGACATGGAATTCGGGAACTTCGTAACCAGCGTCCTGCAGCCGCTCCATCGCCATCAGGGTCAGGGCGACCATGACGCTACTATCCTTCCCGAACGAACATGCCCCGATCAGGCGCTTGCCGGCGCGAATGTTGGCCTCGATGACAGCTACCGCATCCGCCACTTTCTCGTCGAAGGTGCGCTCAACGATAGGGCTTGCTACCGGGATGGGGTCTTGGAAAAGAGTGGCGTCGATCAGCTGCATGAGGGATTCCGTATGCCTGGGGCTGGCTTAAGCGATAACCCCACACTACGGCCGGTCGCCAAATACCCAAGCTCGCACCCTCCGGCTAGCGTCCAAGGGCCACGCAAAGCCCACCAACGCTGGAAACCCACGCGGAAATTCTCCGCTTGAATCGAACCGGGCACCTACAGGCCACGACCGCAGCGCCGGAAATTGAACTCCGCAGCCGCACAAGAAAATACCTCTGGGATACAGGCGCTCGATCAAGATCACAGGGAAAATCAGACACTTACGATTTCGAAGTTCGCGCAGGGAAACAGCTGGCCGGTAATCCAGTCCGCTTTCTCTGGAAGGGAAGAACATGACGACTGCCATTAGCCCATTGCCGAGAAGAGGAGGGGCGGCAATCACATAGAACCGGGCGCTTGGGTTTGTTGAGACGGATGAGATGCTTCAACCGTCAAGCAACGAAAGGAGCCACCGATGTTCACCATCAACGCACGCACACTCGACGGACGCTGGAAGCCCGAACTCGGCGCACTGCAGGGTAGATCGTGCAAGCATCACTATCACGAGTGGGGCAGTGAGCATCAGGCGGCCACCGCAGCCGTGGTAGGCCATCCCGAGAAGGCGCTCGAAGACGACGCCACCCAAGAGCAAATCGAAGAAGAAGCCAAGCAGGCCGCCTTCGAGTATGTCCATTGGCACTTTGAAGAAGTGAAGTAGGGATCGCGCCATGGCCATCACCGAAATCAAGAAGTGCCGCGAATGTGGCAGCGAGTCGCTGACCTGGGACACTCACAGCAAGACCGATTCAGGTGTACCGGAAGGGCGCCTGCGATCCAATGAGGTCAAGTGCCTGTTCGTCCTGGGCTGCGATGACTGTTCCGAGACGCTGGCCATCCTCAGCGCCGACCGCGTGGCCGGCCTGCTGAATGCGGCCCGTACACCAGCCACCTCCGTTGAGTAGGAAACCATCCGATGACCAGTAAACGACCTGATTACGAGGCGCTGGACGCCCTTGGCTACCCCTACAAGCGCGAGGCGTGCGTGGTTGGTGAACTGCCCTTGGCCGAACGTCGCCCTGCGCTCGACGCAGCGATTGCCTCTGTCAGTAAATCGTTGGGCTTGCCAGAGCTTAAATCGCTGAGTTATGGACTCCCGGTATTTGCGGCCTTCGGTCTGAATCGTCGCGAAGCGGGCCGACATGAGAAGGCCAATTTGCTGCTGACTCAGGGCGCAGATTTGAGCCTGGATTTCGTCCCGGCATATACCTCTGCAAGCATCTAGGAAATCAGGAGCACACGGCATGACAGACAAAACAGCAGCAGAGGACGCGCTCTACCCGGTGTGGTTCGTTGAAGAGCGTCAGCTTAATGGTGATTGGCTCGCTATTGATCGAGCGGATGACCAGGACGAGGCTGAAAGGAAATTGAGCCACTTCGAAAACAATCTTCCGGGCACGTACCGCCTTCAACGTTCGGACTGGTAGGAAAACCCCATGAAAATTGGCAACGATCAACTGGCCGCTGCTGGCTTCGTCGAAACGACCTATGACGGCCAGGAAGGCATCTTCTACACCAAGCGACAGCAGGCCTGGGATATGCCCTATGTACGCGAGCACATCATTGATAACGAGGAAGTGCTGCCCGAGACGGAGGTGATCGTTGAGGTGACACCCGACCAGCACGTTCAGATGTATATCCGCGATGCTGATTACGCTGAAGGGCCTTTCGCATTAGAAAGCGATGAAGCACTCGGCCTGTTGAAAGACGCTGGCTTCCCAGCCTGATCAAGGAAATCCATGCTTACACCTGATGAAGCCCGCCGACTGGGCGGCAAACACACCTCGGCCAAGCAAACCGTACTTGACCACGTAGCCGCCAAAATACGGAAAGGTGCCGAGCAGGGTGCAGTATCTGTATTTGTCCCTGTGAACTACGGGTTCAATCCTGCTGCGTTCGAGGAAGCTATGGCCGAACTAAAGTCCCTTGGTTACGGATTGACTGAGGAAGAATTCGACCGCCGTCCTCACATCAGAATTTGGTGGTAGGCGCGGCAGGTCTTAAAGATCGAGGAAAACTATGGAGACAATTCAGCCTGGAACAAGGGTGTTAACAAAATTCGGCTTTGGCACTGTCAGGCAAATCGACCAAGACAGTAGGCGGGCCGAGGTCAGGCTTGACGAATCGATACGTGGCGACGGCGACTATAGCTATTGGGCATCCTTGAAGAACCTGTCTCTGGAATCGGAATGGCCAAGCTCTGCGAAAGAGGGTCTTCTCATCTTCTGTGGTGCCGTTGCGGCGCTGGTGGGCTTGGTTGGCTTGCTCCTGCTCTTAGACTCGAACCTGTTTCAAGGATGGGGTTTCGGGACGGGGGAGGGCCAAATGACCATTTTGGAGTTCCTAGTTGGCATCAGCATCTTGCCAGTCATGCTCTTTGTGTTTTGCCGCGACTAGATAGGAAAACGTAAATGGCACGCGACGTGGCGATAGGTTTGGCTTCAGCAGCTGCTGTGCTGTTCGGTGTGGAGATTTTCTTTCCTGGCTCCTTCGTATTGGCGTGGTGGTGAAGGATAACGCCATGTCAACAGCAAAGCCTGAGCAGCAGCACCAAGAAGCGGCTAAGCAGTTCTTAGCGAATAATCTAAGCGCCCTGTGCCAAGAACTGTATGCCTGGAAATGTCGGCAGGAGCTGCCGCCAGGTGGCTTCTTTCATAGGCTCACCGTCCTCTGCGATGTGTATGTGGTCAGTGACGATGAATACGGAGCTGCCCGTGAAGCAGAAATGCTCATTGAACAGGCTGCTTTGCTCTATGGTGCTGGCTCGCACTCATCCCCAGAAGAAACCCATGAACAACTGCGGCGCGGGCTGTATATCAGCCTTGGTCCAGTACCACCAAGGGGACTTTAGGAAAACCATTACCAGTCAGCAGGTCGGGCTTCGATTAGCGTGTAGCGGCAATTGGCCGTTCCAACCGAACCGAGTAGGTAGACAAAGCATGGAAATGAAATTCCGCACCACATCTGGCGCAATCGTCAATGCCAACCCTTTGGCTGATTCCCCCGGCCCCGTGAGCCTTCCTGATCCGGGTGCTGAGCGTGGCGTAGGCCAGGTGGAGCCCGCGCATCTTCTGCGCAAGCAGATCGAGCGCGTGATTCGTGAATATGGTGCTGATCCAACGGAAGCCGCACTAGCCGTCTGCGTCGTCCTCGATGGGAAACTGGGGCTGGCTGAGGATGGCTACTTCGACGATGACCAAACCGTGCTTAACGCGATACTGGCCAAAGACCAGGCCGACGACTGAACTGTCCATCTAACCGCGTCGCCGAACAGCGCTTCTGCGAACCGACGCCCATCTGTGCGAGCGAGTCGGGATTACCGGCGCTCCACTACATAAAGCGCCTGAGCTGAAGCCACTTGGTTAGCCAGTCGCGCCGTCAGTTTGGGCCTCGGCCAGCAGGGCGCGCACGCGGGCAATTTCCTCTGCGCTATGAGGCGTTCCACCTGCGTTCAAGGCGAGGTACTGCGACAGCAGATCCGCACGCTTGGTGAAGCCGTGAATGGCCACCTTCATGCACATCCGCTTCGGGGAAAATTGGGTACCGGCTAGCTCGTTTGCAGTGAATCCGAACGGTTTGACATTGCCTTTGACGAACTCGGTAACAGCGGTGTAGCGCTGCAGGCCATCCACTGCAGGCCAACCGGCAGATCCGACTCAGGATCAGGATCACCCCATTCCGAGCAATTGAACTGGATCAGAAATGCGCTGGTGGGGACTACAGCGCGGAGGCAGTTTTCAATGAAGTGGCGCTGCTGCTCGGCGGACCAAACATGGCCCCGCTGGAAATCCGGGCAAAGGTCTAGTCCACCATAATCTATGGCGAGTCTGGCCAATGAGCGCTCCAGGTCAAACCAGCGATAGTCGGCCTGCCACTTGGCCGCGTGCAGAGGCTGAATGATGCTGAGCAGGTGCTGCTCAAAGTCGGTAATTACACGAGACATGGTTCTTCCTGCGGATATTCCAGGCAAAGCGGGGAGCTTGAATTATGTCGAGATCGACCGATTCAGTCTTGTTCACAGAAGGAATCATAGGCCGACCCGACAGCATGCAAGAGGTGCCCCTTCGCCATCAGATCATCAACACGCAGCTTCAGCGCATCAGCCATCTGTTGCGCCGTCACATCCTCGCCGTCTTCACACGTGGAGCCGGAGACGCTGAAGGCGATGGTGTAAGCGTGATTGTAAGTGCGGGCTGCCTGAGTCATTACATGATTACCTGAGCTGTTTGGACTGAACTCAGATTCGCATGAAGCGCCGCTAACCCAAGCCCGAAAGAGGCCGGGCCAGCTTCGCAGTGGCCGCAGATGCTGCCCGGCAGAGCGGACTATCGGGCGCTTCGGATCAGGGAGACGGTCAGATGGGCCGCGCCGTTGTCGTGGTGAAATACTTCTGCGGGCCTGTGCCCGCCCAGCTGCTCGCTCGGAGTAGCAAGCCACTGATCAGCAGCTTCGGCATTGCCGAGAACCGCCTGCGCCAAAGCCAACACGAAAGCCAGCTCGAAGGCGACATAGCTTTCCTTCTGGCCCAAGCAGGCCCCCTTCGGGCGGATCTGGCGTGCATACGCAGCCAGGGGCCGACTGGCTGACAACTGATCGATCACCGACGCCGGCAGACCGTCGCCTACTGCGCGCAACACCTCCCTTTCAGGGATAGCCACCGAAAGGCCCGCAATGTCTTCGAGCCGCTTTCTGTAAGTGCGGTATGTCTGTGCATCAAATGCGATATCGAGCATGGTCAGGCTTCCCATCCAGAGAGATAACTTTCACTGGTATCGACAGCCTTGCGCTCATCCGAAACAATTTCTTTAATGATCCGATAGGCGGCAAGCCTGCCTAAAACCGAGCAGGCGAGGGAGTCAAGAGGTGGCCGCTCATATGCCACTATCAGCTGGGCCTTCCACTGAATGCCAGAATACGCCGGATTAGGAGGCAAGCCTTGGCCTGCTGCAATTCGGGCTGCGCGGTATGCACATCGCCATGCTGCTCTGGTGCCGCTGTAGCGAACCAAGCTGTGTTTTCGTGGGAAGCACATAGGAAGCCCCCTCAGATACACGCAAATTTGCGTATGGAGCCTTCCAGGGTGCCAGTCCACACCGCCCCGGATTTCATGCCTTCTCCGTGATAGACGTTGAACTGCTGGCCCACACGAATACCGTTGGGCACGCATGCACGATGCACAGTCGGGTGGCCTTCGATATCGAAATCCTGGTACCCGTGCTTGTCGCACACCAGGCGCACGCTGAGCAGCTGAAGGGAAGAATCGTTGCAGCGAGCCTTGTGCAGCAGCGCGCGGGCCTGCTCGGCAATCAGAGCACGTTCGGCCTTGGCCGCCTCGGTGCGCGATGCGTAGGTGAAGTCGCCAGGCGCTCCCGGCTCGTCGCGGCGCGGGTCGCACACGATCCGCCACTTTCCGTCCGCATAGTTGCGACTGACGCAGCCGCAACCTCCTTCCGGCCGCGCGATGTTCCAGACGTACCATCCGCCCTTACGCCACGCACTGAACATCGGCACCCAGTCGTCATCTTCGGCCAGCGCTTCGGTGAAGTCGAAGACTCGGCAGCAGATAACCCGTGCCGAGTCCGGGGCAAACAGAACGCTGTACTCAAGCAGGCTGGATTGTCCGTTACGCTCGGCCTGGACAAAGCGCACGAGCTTGGCTCCGTCTTCTCGCCACGGCTCGACGGCCGTATTGCGGTAGCCAAAGTCTGTTGTGCAGAACTGCGCTTCAGCAGCCGCCAGGCGGGCGGATTGAACAGTGATATCGGTGATGGTCATGGCGCTGTCCTGGGGAAGCGGGGGAGATGGCTTCAGGCTACGGCCAGGCCCGCAAAACCCAAGCTGCTAGGGCGGCTTCAAGCTGACATGCCTGCGCATCTTCCCAGGTCCGGCCATGTCCCATGTGGCCTTGGTACCGCCATCGGCCGGCTCAGCGCCCATCCCGAAAGTGAAGGCCAGCACATGCGTGCACTGCTCTGCCACGAGCCGGTTGCGTGCGAACATCGCTGCATAGCCTTTGCACTCGGCCTGGTAGGTGCATTGCGCGCCACCGAGGATCGCTTCCTGGATGTCGGCTAGCGTGTCTCGCCGGATCGCCCGGCTGAATTGCCTGTGGTAATGGTTTGCTGCACCGCCGCTGGTGCCATTGCCACCGGAAAAACTCGCCTCGAATGGCGCAGGAAGATGCAGTGTCAGGCTGGCGGATAAGCCCTCATTGAAGGCCCAGACTGCTGCATGATCGGCCCACGCAGCACCGCCAGAAACGAGATGGTCGCCGGGTCGTACATAGAACCTGACCGCACGGCAAATGAACTCCCAGTGGGAAATATCCATTGGGAATTGCTTATCGCGCCCTGCGGTGCCGATGACCGCGATCACCCGTTGCATGCCGGCGTGGTGCTCGGTCATTCCACAACGAACAGCGGGCCGGTGGGCGACTCCGTGCGTGTGAGCGTCACATCGTTCTCCAGGCGCAGCAGGATCTTGTCGCCCACTTTGAACAGCGAGAAGGCCATAGCATCATCGTCGAACGATACATGCACACAGGGAACCTCATCAGTTCCGGTCGCGGGGTTGGTGTTGACCTCGGCCACGACAGAAATCATGTCATCCAAGGCGCCATCCATAGCGCCAACGGTTAGGTAAACCTGACCATTTACGCCTCGCTGGTCCTCGATGTCGATCTGATGCGTAGCCGGCTTGGCCTCACCCTCGCCGTAGGCTTGCCAGTGCTTGACCTGAACCGACTTGAGCGGGTGCATGGCAGCAAACTCCCAGACGCCGGGCTGCCCGTGGACCGCAGCGCCACGGACGAAGCGCACATCGAGGCTGCTGTACTCGGCCAGCAACTCTTCATCGGTCCCGTAGACGAGTCCGACAATCTTGTATCCATCCCTGGCTTGCTCGGGGGCGGTACCGAATTCGCAGATGACTGCCATGCTCGTATCCTCGCGGTGTGCTGGTTTAGATAGCCTCAGCTTCGCACGATTGGCCTAGAACCCAAGCCGTAGCCACGTTGCGCTAAGAATCCAGGCACAAGAAAGGGGGCCGAAGCCCCCTGTGCGTAGCGGATGATCACCGTTTAAGCCAAATCTTCGCAGGACAACGGGCGCTCGACCGTCATGCGCAGGCGGTACTGGATGGACTGGCCGTCATCCTCGGAATCCGCATCGCTCCACGCCAGAACCTCACCATTATCCAGAAGCTCGACCTCCTGGTCGGGGAACGTGTAACTGACGCCATCATCGCACTCCAGCACCAACGCATACCGGGTGGGAGCCTGGGAGGTGTCGATATTGCAGACATCGGCGCGGTAGCCTGCACAGGTGATGTTGTCTGCGATGCGGGCGAGGGTGATCAGAGTGGTTTTGGTCATTGTGGCTTGCTCGTGTGCTGGAAGATGTACCCACCATCGCACGCATGAGCAGGAACCCAAGTGCCGTTGCCGGCCTGCACCACCACGGCCGATGCTGGCTGAAACGCGCAGGGGATTATTTCCCTCACGTTCAGCCGCGGATGTTGGTACGCACCGCCGACCACCGATCCTCGGGCACAAAAAAGCCCGGCGAACCGGGCGGCGTTCAGGACTAGCTTGCGTCCTGGGAGTGAATCGCGAGGGCGACCAGTCGCATACCTCGTCCTCCGGGATATGCCCAAACATCATCGTGGATCGGCGGCAGTGCACGCAGTCGGCGCAGGTTGCGCCGGCCGGCAGGTTCATTATTATTCCCAAGCGGAGGAGTGTTGCACGTCGCTTAGTCTCTGGCAGGGTACGGGTCCGCTGCTGGTCGGCAGGAAGTGATGCCCCTATGCTGGCACTGGCGGCGTGGATTTCCTGCGCTGCCGGTTCACAAGCGAGGTAATGGCATGAAGAAAGAAGAGCTGTACGATCAGTTCGCAGCCAAGGCGGTCGATGCTGCGGCGCGAACGGCGTTCGAGATCGGCCTACAGCGTGGGCACGAGCAAGGATTTCAGGAAGGCTTTGAAGCCGGCACGCTGGTTGGGTTCGTGGCAGGGCTTGAGTCCGTGAAGGGTGCGATCTCAGACGGCACGCGCAATGGCTCCTCCGAATGCGCCCGCGTTCTGGAGAGTTACAAGCGGCTGGGTGTAACTGGCGACGATGAAGAGTGACAAAAAAACCCCGCCTCGGCGGGGTTTTTCTCGCCTCAGAACTAAGCGTCAGCAGAGACGGCAGGATTGGCGCAGATCACGGCCGTCAATGGCGGCATCAAGCACGTCCAGAGCGGCCATGCCGGTGCACCAGAGGTGGCTCGCGCGCTTTGCCATGTCCTCGATGGTTTCACGCACCTCGATCAAGTTCTTTGGCTCCGGCTCCATCCGTATGCGCTTGGTAGCTACAGCGAGGCGCACGGCCTCATCCAGGCCGTAATCCGCATAGGGATGCCGGATGACAGGCAAGGCGTCCAGGCTGGGAAGTGTGGCATTCATCTGCGAAACCTCGTTTTCAGCGATCTTTGCTGACTACCATAGCTCTGCACAGGGCAAACCCAAGGGCAGCAGTCATTAAGCTCAACCTTGATGGTCATCGGCAGTAACGCGCTCGATCTTGATACCAGCGCCGGTCAGCGTCGTGGGGGCGTCATAGGCAACACCCCCCATCTCAGGCCACTTGCGCGGCTCGCCAGCAGAAATTACCCCCTGAGAAATGGCGGAATCCCAGGCAAGACGGTGGCGCATTTGCGTGAACATGTCCCAGAGCTGGTCGCCGGTCGCATGCCAGCCCACGCCGCCACTCTGGTTGGGAGCGAAGCCCTGTGCGGGCTTGGTGATGGCCTCTACCGCACGGGTGAGTTCATAGCCGTTGATCATCTCCCCGTCGCGGTTGCGCAGGTAATCCAACGCCATATCCATCTGACCCATGACCAGCCGACTGCAGGTTTCGGTCGCACGGCACAGCAACTGCAGCTGCTCGCGGGTGAGAGTGATCTGGTAGGTTTCGGCGGCGTTCACTTGGTTGTCCCGATCAGTGCGCCGGGGCCAACGGCGATCCAGTTTGCCGGTAGCGGATTGAGCGGGCAGGCGTCGCGCTGCACGTAGGAGTTCACGTCATAGGTGGTGCGCACCACATCCACATCGCCCCGGTGGAATGTGACCAGTATGCCGCACTCGTTCAGGTACAGCGTTTCGTTCTCGACGCCGTTGCTGAGGTTGAAACGGCCATGCCATAGGCCAGAAACGAGGGACTGCGCCTGTCCTGCCTTATCCACCCTGGAGAACTCAGTGTAGACCTTGGCTCCCGCCCCCTGATAGAACTGCACGTAATGTCCCGGCGCGACGGGGAAATCTACTCGGGGGAAGGGTTTGCTCTCTCCGCAACCGGCGAGAAGAACCGTCGCAAGCCCGATCACAGAAGAAAATACCCGCCTCACTGCAAGCTCCTTCCCTTTGCTCCACCCAAGCGCCGCATCCTGATGGCGCTGAGGATCACCGACACAACAGCGAATCCAAGCGCAATCAGCATAAGTGGGCGACTAGCTGCCAGCTGGCCGCCGATCTCAGCCATCGGCGAGCCAACGAATGAAAAGACAAGACCAACACCCGCGATCAGGGCGAGCGCGAACGCGGCCTTGATATTGATCATCAGCGCATCGATCTGCAGACGCTCGCTTTTTGACTTCCTCATAATCCATCTCCAACGTAAGCCGCTTACAGTGCATCAGGTTTAGGCATCTCGGCCCTGGGAACTTCGGCCATCGGCGCCCCGCACACTGCGCAAAGGTAACCGCCATTCGGGGCTCCTTTGAGCCCTTTAGTCGAAACACTTTCCCAGCAAGCAGAATATGGCTGATCGTTCTCGCTGGTTTTTTCTTCGCCTTGGTGACCGTTAGTGCAAGCGAAGTAGCGGTAGGTCCGCATCGTCATGGCTGTTTCCCTCATTTACGGCCGGTGCGCTCGATGCTCAGCACGTCACTGCCGGTCTTGGAAGTGCACAGGGTTTGTGTCGGCTCAGTCATGTCGATTATGGCTCCTTTCGAACAGGCGCCGCCGTAGTCCCGGTAGCAACCATGAGCGGTGGTCCGCGCTAGAACGGACGCGCATGGCCTCACACACCTTCGCGAGTCTTCCCGTGGTTGATCAACCGCCACTTGGCCATCGCAGACTCTTCGTCAACGGCGCTAAGTGCGCCAACAATCTCACGATTGCCCAGGTACTTGCGGATTTCATCCGCCGTCCCTTCCCAGGCCATGAGGTTGCCGGTGTAGTTGCTGAAGACTACGCAGTAGTTCTTCTCGGCAGCAATTGTCGCCGTGTGTGGCTCGCCAGTAACCACCCGGAGCGCGGCTCGTAGGTCAGCCAAGAGTTCCGCGATACCTTCCTGCTCCGCGTCATCCTCGAAGCCCTCAATGAACCGCTCAGCTTTATGCAGGGCTGACGTAACTACCGCTACCTCACCGGCTGCATGGGTCGTGAATCGCGCCGATACAGGTTCGGCGTTCTGGCTGATTACTTCGTTCATGGTGTCTCCGTACTGAAGTGGCGGGCACTTCGATAATCGGTGTTGCGCTGAGAAACCCAACTTGGCGAGGCAATCCACCTGCCTTAAACGGCAATAACGCCTTCATGCACGAGCGCGTTGTAGGCAATACGCAGCAACGGCAGATGCTCAGCCACCGACATCTCGGTATCGAGTTCTTCATAGGCGTTGAGTCCTTCCCACCAGGCTTGGAAAGACTCGAATGTCGGGAAGCTGATTACTTCGTTATCGAGCATGGTGGTGATGCTGGCTTGCATCACTTCGAGGCTTGGCGCCGGCGTGTCGGAGCTGGGGAACTCCGTTGCCAACCGAGCCATCGCTGCGCTGTACTGCTCTTCAAATTTGGAGTCACTGGCTTCTGCAGGCGGTGCTGCTGGCACCTCCTCGAAGAAATGCCGAATCGACAGAGGAACCTCTGTCATGGTGTGCGGATAGCGGCAACCTACGAGTCCCTGTCCTGCCAACACAGATTGCGCGTGCATTTTCTCCGGGACGCTGCAGCTGGTTTTGATAGCGATAAGCGAATGACTCATGGGGCGGTTCCTCGGATCGGGGAAGAAGATGACCCCATGTTGTCAGTGACTGCCGAAATCCCAAGAATCCTCGCTCCGCGCCACTGGCGAGCTAGAAGGCCCCGGTCCAAAGACTCTGGTATCGACCGGCGTCGTACTCGGCCATCAGGGCGTCGGCGGTGACCTCCGACACGAGCACATCGCCGCAGATGCCGCGAGTGTGGTCCAGAAAGCGCAGGCCGAAGAGAGGGCGGTCGGTTACCGAGCATACATCCTGAGCGATTATTTTCGCCTCGATCTTCTGCCCCTCAGGGGAATAAGGGCGTTTCGTATTGAACGCCAGAAGCCAGGCGTGAATCTCTTCGGATTGAAGAACGCGCGGGTCGCCGGATTCAGACCAATATTCCCCCATAGTTGCGTTCCAGCTGTATGCGATGCCGTTGAGCTGAAGCTGCTCAAGACCGGGGATGTGTGTCTGACGTGCCATGTGGTAGCTCCTTCGAGAGTAGAGGCCTGATAGTGGCCCGCGCTCAGGAGAACCCAACTACCGCACTGCTCACTCGCATTACCGTGACGCCAGGTCGTGCCTAAACCGACAACAATCCTGCAGGATTAGAGGATTATTGCGCTGAGGTTTCCCAGAGAATAAGCGAAGCCGAATTCCGTTCGGCCCAACTAATTCACTGGAGGAAACCCATGCAACGCATTCTCATCGTGGCGGCTGTCGCCACGGCTACTGCACTGCTCGCCGGCTGCAGCGAGGACAAGACCACCGGCTATGCCTGCCTCGGGGCGGATAATGATTCCCTGGTCGAGACCATCGAAGAACACTGCAAGGCCGGCGACGCCATTGCGACCAAGCATCCCGCCTACTTCTGCGACTTCAACTATGCCGTTACCTACAACGGCTTCAACTCGGCGCTTTGCATTTACACAGGCCAGCAGGCCACTGAGCGCGTCCAGGCGGAAAAACCGGGGAGTTAATCTCCCCCTCAGTTGAAATCCGAGGCTTGCAATGGTCGATCATATCTTTCCCGTCCTGATCGGGGGCAAACGGTACTCAAAGGAATTCCAGACTGCCGAACGCTTCGCCGCGCATTGGCAGCGCGTGTTGGCTCAACACTACGGTCATTCACACGGTACCTGCTGTTGTCCTGGAAGGGGTGACCGAAAGCTGGCAATCAAGCCTCGGGCGGGCACCTACCACCTGGCACGATTCCCCCTGACCGGGTACGAACACTCCAACGAATGCAGGTTCTATGCGCCTGCCCCCGAGCATTCCGGGATGCAGGGTTACGACAAGGGCGTGGTGGAGGAGGGGGATGATGGACAGCTGCGGATCAGGCTTGCACGCGGCATCAGGATTCTCCCGGCCAGGGAAGCGGCTGATGACAGCGAGCCTGCTCCTTCCCGCCCCGGTGCACGCAAACCTGCGATGACTCTGCTGGGCCTTCTGCATCTGCTATGGCAGGAATCACGGCTGAATACGTGGTACCCGGCGATGGCAGGCAAGCGCAACGCCTTGGTAGTGGGCAGCGCCCTTCGCCGAGCAGCTGAACGCGTCGCAACGGACAGGCTTACCATCGCTGATGTTCTGCTAGTGCCCGCGCGCAAGGATGGAAAAGGCGCACAGGCCAACCAACGGGTAGCCGCACAAGCGCTGGAACGAAGCAGGCGCCTGGTTGTGGTCGCGCCGCTTGCTCGGTACGACGCCCAGAAACACGGTGATGGGCTTGAAAAATTGCCGCTGAGCTGGCCGTTTGGAATGCCGACCCTGTACCTGCAGAAAGGGCAGTGGGGCCGGGTGCACCAGAGTTTCCGGCAGGAATTATCCGCTTGGATGCGAGGCGATACCGTCATGGCTATCGCCCACGTCGAGATGAAAGCCGGTGCCAAGAGCGCCTATGGCAAGATCCTGGACATTGCCCTGATGCACCTCTCTGAGCAGTGGATTCCACTCGATTCTGGGTTCGAGGCCGTTATCGAGTCGAAGCTGCGCGCCGAAGGTCGGGCATTTGAGAAGCCAATGCGGTTTGACGCCGACGAGGATTGCGTCTTCCCCGATTTCTGGCTGCTCGATGTTGACGCAAAATTCCCGATGGAGGTGTTTGGAATGGGCACGCCGGAGTACCTTCAGCGCAAGGCGGACAAGGTGAACCATTACAACAGCGAATACGGCCCGACTGCCTGGTGGAGCTGGAATGCTTTCCGTGACCCCAGAGGGCTCCAGATCCCGGACTTTCCACCAGCGGCCCGCCGATAAGGATGCTTGCGTCGCCGGCTGAGCAAAATTGTTCTGCGACCGTTTGGGTTTCCCGCGAGGCGTGAGAGCCTGCAAATGCATCAACCTCGCTATCCCGCAGGGGCTTTTACCCAGATAAGATACTGCGCGAGCCATTGGCTTCTGTGGCCAGCACTGAAATGCTCGCATCTATGATCGTAGGGGAAACGAATTGCTCAGCCTGGACGCCCATTCCATCCTCAAGGCCATAGCCGTGCTTCTGATTTGGATCAGTTGCGCGGTGGTCGCCTCATTTTTCATGTTTCCCGCTTGGGAAGTGATGAAGATGATTCTTGTGGGGCTGTCTCCTCTTATCGCAGCAATAGCGGTGCTGGGCGTTACTTTCCTGGTATCGCTGCAGGATAAGCGCCGGTCGAAATCAGATTCCGACAATGAGCGTCAGTAGCTGCCATCCCGACTCAATGCCCCACCCAAGATCAGGATCGGCAGCGTCACCGCATAGCCTCAGCCCAATAGAAAGGAATCCCCTCCATGATCGAGCAGCCCATAAGCCCTGAAGACGAAGCCCGCTTTATGCAGATCATGGCCGGTTACGACGAGGCCATGCGCGAGCACTTCACCGGCCCGGCGCCGATGTGTCACTTCACGCCGATGGAGTTTCACGACGCCGAAGCCGGCGACGGCAGCGGCTACCAGTGTGTGCATTGCGGCCACACCGAAGACGCTGACGAAGCATGGGCCAAGGTCGCAGCGCGCAAGCAGCGTCAAGCCGCCACCAACTGAAAGGAACCTCTACATGACGCAACTAGAACAGACCATCATCGCCAACGCTAAACGGGAACTGGCCGTTGTGCTGGTTTACTACGGCCAGAAAGCGGCCGGCATCAAAGCCGCCAAAGGCGAGGACGCATGGCTGGAATACCTGGGGCATTACAACTCGCTGAACGCGCTACTGTCGCTTGCCCACCAGGCTGAATCAGGGCTCAGTGAAGAGGGCACGCAAGCACTGCTCGATATCGAAGCGCAGCACACTGAAGCCTATCGAATAATGGCGAGTTGAAAAGGAACCCGCCCCCATGTATGTGAACGACGCAGAATGCCAAGCTGCAGGCCTCGACCCCGCCGAGGTGGCCAGGATTACACGCGGCCTGTCGCGCTACGCCAAGCAGGCGCAGGCGCTGGGGTTGTGCGTGTTTGGCGGCTCGGGCTCGGGCTCACTTCGCAAGGATGACCACCCGCGCGGCGCGCTGGTACTGGCTTCGCTTGACGGTGTGTTCGATGGCGGCGACGGTGCGTGCGCACCAGACGATGACGGCCTGATGCGCGGTGAATATGCATGACGCAGTGGGTGGGTAAGAACGTCTGACGGCAGCGGCATGTGTAAGCGCTGCTATCACGGCACTCACGAGGCGGCACTAGACCTTGTGTGAGTCCTCAACGGGAATGTCCCGGACATAGAAGGCAATGCCAGCGAAAATGGCTTGCAACACCGTCCAGATCACCAGTTGGGTGTCGGCGCTGAAGATATGAGGCATCTGCTCCCAATCCTCCCGCATCCAAAGCGTTACGCTCCCCAGCAGTAGGAATGTGATCGTGCATTTCTGATGATTGCCGCTATAGCGGTGAACACAGGCCGCGATCACCGATACGAAAAAGAAGGTCCAAGTAATCATCCGGGTATTGGCCGCTCGAACTGGAATGGGCTGGACGCTATGGCCGTGAGCGAAGGCTACAGCATCCCTTATCCCTCAGAAACTCTCATCGGCCAGCGCGTGTAGAGCAAACATTTCACCGCACTGCTGGCGATAGCTCTCAAGCGTCATCGCTGGATCATCCTGACCGAGATCGTAGCCGACATTCTCCTCATACCAGGCTGACAATTCGGCTCGGTTCATCACGGCAAAATCGGGCGCCGCATCCGCCGCCGAAAGCTCATCCGCGAACGCGGTTTCCGTGGTTCCGTTCGGCAAGCTGATCGTGAACATCGGCCCGACCTCTTCTCGGTCGTATTCAGCTGGACTCAGAGGACCAACTACCGTGGCCACCACCGGCCCCGGCCCATCTGAATCAGTGCTGCTCCAGATAACACGAGAGTTGGGTTTGAACATGCTGCATACCTCTGCGCAATGGTTTGGACGCGTTCAGCATCACTCCATCCTGCAGAAACCCAAGTGCACGCATCAGAAGCCGAACGCCGCCTGCTGCCCCCAGCTGTTGGCCTGACTGGAGTCGAACGCCAGATGGACAGGCACAGCAGGGGTGGCGTCGATACGTGCCCGCAGCAGCTCATCGTAGCGCTCAAGGATCGCTGCCGGATCAAGATAGAGCGCTTCAACCCCTACGAGTCCTGCAACCGTATGCCGAACCTCAGCAAGCCGCTTCGCCTCGTCCATCGTCGGCAGGCGAGTGGGCCAGCCCTTTTGGTACTCCAACCCGAGGGGAATTTTTTTCTCTGCAATCTCGCGCAGTTGTGCCGCCCGCTTTGCAGCTTGAAACCGATCTGCAAGCTCGCTGCCCAGCAGGTGTGGAGCGACATCGCCCAGCCAGTTGTTAGACTGGAATGCGAATGTTGAGCTGGCCTCAAGCTCGACCATCGTGCGGTAGATATCCTGGTTGTCGATGCAGGTGGTGGAGGCCTTCAGATCTGCCGCTGAGGACATGATGCAAAATGCGCAGGAAACCCGTGTCATCCCGTACCGGGTATAGGCCTCATGAAGCTCCAGGCCTCGCCGCGCAATCGCAGCCTTCACCTCATCAATCTTCCATTCGATCACCGGATTCCAGGTGAAACCCTGGGCGCCGCGCTGAGCAAGGCGTGGATCTGCCTTGGCAACGTCCGCTTTGCGGCGACCGGCGCTTTCTTCCCGACGAATTCCGGTGACGTTGAGAATTTCCTGGCCTTTGAAACGTTTCTTGAGATAGCTGGCAATCACAGCGCTCTTCAGCTCTGACGTGCAGAAACGCATGCTTGGAGTGCTCCAGGGCAGTGAACCGCCCCGGGAATTCCGGAGGCTCTTTGGTGTGAGTCATGCCGCTTGGGCCGACTCGGTAAGTTGCTGATAGTAGATCGCTTCGGCCTCTGCCGGCGGCATGTTCCCGATGGGCTCCAGTAGCCGTCGGTGGTTGAACCAGTCCACCCACTCCAGCGTCGCCAGCTCCACTGCCTCCCGATTCTGCCAGGAACGACGATGGATCACCTCGGCCTTGTACAGGCCATTGATGGTCTCGGCCAAGGCATTGTCATAGGAGTCGCCCACGCTGCCCACCGAGGGCTCGACCCCAGCTTCAGCTAGGCGCTCGGTATAGCGGATCGAGACGTACTGCACGCCACGGTCGCTGTGATGGATCAGGCTGCCCTGGCCGACCGGTCGGCGGGCATACAACGCCTGTTCCAACGCATCGAGAACAAAGTCTGTGCGGGCTGAGCTGGACACGCGCCAGCCGACGATACGCCGGGCGAATACGTCGATAACAAAGGCCACGTAGACGAAGCCCTGCCACGTGCTGACGTAGGTGAAGTCCGACACCCAGAGCGCGTTTGGCCGCTCGGCGCGGAACTGGCGATTGACCTTGTCCAGCGGGCACGGGGTGGCCTTGTCGCTGATCGTAGTCTTGACCGGTTTGCCGCGTACGACACCTTGTAGACCCAGTCGCCGCATCAGTCGCTCCACCGTGCAACGGGCCACCACTACGCCTTCGCGCTTGAGTTGCCGCCAGACCTTGCGCACGCCGTAGACCTGGAAGTTCTCCTCCCAGACCCGCTGGATATGCCCGCTCAGTACCTCGTCACGCCGTGTTCGCGGAGAACGCCGCTCGGGAGCGGCCTGGCAATGTGCATGGGCGTAGTAGGTCGATGGAGCGATCGGCAGTACCCGGCAGATCGGCTCGACTCCATAAACCGCACGATGCTCATCGACGAACGCCTTCATGGCTTGAAGCGGCGGTCGAGCTCCGCCTGGGCAAAATACGCGGACGCCTTGCGCAGGATCTCGTTGGCCTGGCGCAACTCACGCACCTCACGTTCCAGCGCCTTGATCCGCTCGCGTTCGCTGCTGGTCTGGCCTTCACGTTTGCCAGTATCGCGCTCGGCCTGGCGTACCCAACGGCGCAGTGTTTCGGCGGTACAACCGATCTTGGCAGAAATCGAGCAAATCGCTGCCCATTCCGACTCGTGGTTGCCTTGATGCTCCAATACCAGTCGAACCGCTCGCTCGCGGACTTCCGGGGAGTACTTCGTCGTCGTCTTCATGGCTCCATCCTCTCAAGAGTTGGAGCCTCCGGGAAAGCCGGGGCGGTTCACCCGAAGCCGGAGCAGGATAATGAACTGGACTACCCTGGACTATGCGCGGGGCCGAAGGTCCCAAAGTGGCTACTCAAAAAGCGGGAGAAACGAGCGATCATCATTCGCGCCTCGGAGCTTTTCGTCTTCGACCAGCACGATGGGCACGGCAAGCGCTGCAGCACCTGCCAGGTTGCAGTCACGGTCACAGCCAAGTTCTGCCCCTGCTGCAGCAGGTACAGCTTAGTCGAGACAAAGCGAATTGATCTCGCCCGCCTGGATGAGAACCACGCACTGAGCGGCAACTGGCTGGTGGCCCGCTCAGCCGCCCTGGAGCCGAACCTTGATGTCACTCACCTGCGCCATTACATCGAACGGCTCCAGCGGCATCCCAGCGGCTGAGGTGACTGTTATCGTCGAATAACCGTTTGCACGAGCAGGCAACTACCAAGGAATCCTTAGTAGTTGAACAGGCACGACAACGCCGCATGACCGAGACCCGGAGATGCGGCGTTTTTGTTTGCCCGGCCGGAGCCGGTGCGGGCGGTCTTCAGGGTGCCGGCGAAGCCAGCATGCCCTGCTGCTCCATCAGTCGGATCACGCGATCGGTATCGTTCGGCCCAAGCGGCTCGCCGCGGGCGATCTTCATCAGCTCCTTGCGCCTCGCCATCGCAGCGAGGCGGGTGTCGTTCGCGCCGCTGCCGGTGGGGCGGGGCGTGAAGTCGTCGTTCATGGAAACCTCCTTGGTGAGGCGTCCAGCGTCACACGGCGCGGAGGAAATCCAAGTCGCTGCTGATCTGGCCGGCGCGCAGCAGGCTACTACTGCGTGACCGGCCGGGTGATCAAACGGAGAAACCGAGCGGCCAGAGGAAATAAAATCCGGCGCGTCCCTTGCGGAACTCCCCGCCTGCGGTCTTACCCTGATCTGTTAGGTAGTGCATGGTGCCGCGCAGCTCCAAGTGGCCAGCCCCAACCAGGCGTTCGAGCAGATCCGGGGTTTTCAGGCCAAGGCTCGCTGCGAGCTTCGAGGTGGTGAGCTTGGAATGCTGGCTGCCGTTGTCGCTTTCATCTTCCGCTTCCGCACCAAGCGTTTCGGGCTTGGCCACCATCTCCATTGCAATCCGAACCTCATCACTGACGCGGACAATGCGCTGGGCTTCCTCGTAGGCGTCGCGGTAGCACTCGGCATCGGATTCGCGCGTGAGCATCACGCCCATCTCGTTGTTGTTCACCTGGGAGAAGTCGTAGAGGTTCAGGCTGGTAATGATCGCCACTTCCTCGTTGAGGTAGCACTTGGCGTGAAGGTTCTTGCAGAAGCTGGTCCGCACGAAGCTCAGGCTTTTCAGCCAATTAATTTCCTGCGGATGCAGTTCGCTTTTGCCGTAGACGATCCGAACGTCGATCTTCATGCGGTTCTTGTCTTCCAAAAGTTCGCGAATCCGATCGTTGATCTTGAGAAAGGGGCTGATCAGAATCAGCCGCTCCTTCGCGTTCTTGATCAACTCTTCCAGGTAGTAATTCGTGGCACTCGTGTTGAGGAATTTCGGCATATTTTCCATTGCCCCTTTTCATGGTGTGAAATTACTGACGGTACAACAAAGCGACTTACCCAACCCTGCCGCAGCGGCAGAAGCGAGCGAAGCGGCGAACAATCTTGCTGGTCCGCTCCGTCATGTCGTACTCCTTGCCGGCGCACGAGACGCGAAACGTGACGAAGAATTTACGCTGGGAAACCGCGAGCACCTGCTCGCGGATCTCGCCCTGGGCGCCTTCGCGCAGCGTGGTGTCGCCGGGTCGGATCTGGCCGGCATGCACGAGTTCGGTTTGCATGATCAGCACGCCTGATACCGGCTGCTCATCTGCACGGCATACACCTCGGCCACCTCGGCGGTGCAGGGCGCAAAGCGTACATGCAGAACGAATCGAGTGGAAAAAAGCGCCTCGCAATAGCAGACCTTCGACCAGTTGTCGGCGTGGGTATCGAGCCAGGCGCTCGACTCGACTACCGGGGTGGTGAAGTCGAAGGCCTTGAAGCGGGCCTCGGCCTGCGCCGTGCGCGCCATCAGCAGCCGGCTCGGGTTGAGGTCGGGTTGAGAGAGGGTAAGCGGCTGGCGGCTGGCGGCGAGGTTCATCGTGGGCTCCGTGGGTTCGCGATGGCGATGACCCACTATCACCCAGATCGGGGAAATCCCAAGGGGTGCGCGGGGCTGCCCCTTGAAACGTCGTCCCAAGGGGCGGGAAGGGTCACAGCAGATCGTTGATCTTCTCGTTCATGAAGAACTCGATCTTGTCCCCGTGGCGGTCGCTAAGGCGCGCCTTTACCTCGGGGCTGAATGCGACGCTGTAGACCTGAAGCTCGCCGTCCGGATCGCCTTTCATTCGCACGAGCGTCTTGGTGTTGAGCTTGGGGCGCATCCGCTTGGCCGATTCCACTTCATCGGCAAGGTCAGCGAAAAAGAACTCGGCGAAACCGTTCAGACCTGCTCGATGAGTTCAAGCCGGCCCAGCGCTACCTGTTCCGGCACGACAGCGACCTGAAGAAGCGCATCAGCGAGAACACGCTCAATGGTGCGCTCAAACGCATGGGCTATCAGGAACGCCTGACCGGACACGGTATCCGTGGCACGATGTCCACTGCGCTCAACGAGATCGGCTACCCGAAGGTCTGGGTGGATGCACAGCTCTCGCATGTCGATCCCAACAAGGTCAGCGCGACCTACAACCATGCCGCGTACGTGGAGCAGTGTCGTCGCATGATGCAGGACTGGGCCGATCGCCTCGACCTCTTCGCGCAGAACCAGGTCGAGGCGGCCAGCATGCCGCTCACCGTGCATCTGGAAGGTGTGCCCGCATTCCCGAGTGAGCAAACCGCAAGCGCGCCCTCTACGCCGGTTGCCGCTTCGCCAAGCCTGCTCGTGACGAAGCCGGGTGACGCCATGCCGTTGGTTTCTGCCGCCGCACATCGGCTGCCGGCAGTGCCGCCCCAGCGATCGGCCGCCCCGCTGGTGCCTTCGGACATTCAGCGCGAGAGAATGGATTTGTTCGATGTCTTCGAAGCGCCGCACAACCTTCCCGTCGCTGCGTTTGCCAAGATGGCGGGCAAATCTCGCAGGTGGATCAGCTACGAGATCCAGGCGGGCAACTTGCTGGCGTTGAACGTGGGCAACCGCGGCCAGCGCGTGCCGGACTGGCACCTCGACCCGCTCAAGCACGAGCTGATCCAGTCTGTCCTGAAGCTGACCAGGGGTGCGGACCCTTGGCAGATCTACCATGCACTGCTGCAACCGCGCTTGGTGCTGCGGGGGCATTCGGCACTGGAGGGCGTGACTGCCAGCAATCTCGACAAGCGCGTCATGGCCGTGAGCACGGCGGTGAAGGAAAGCGAATGGACCCCGCTGCGGGTCGGGGTCGTGTAGTCAAACAACGGGCCGGTAAGGGATGGCCTGGATTATTCATAGCGGTGATATTAATATTCATTTATGGTTTATTGACTATTAGAATACAGCTAATCACCATGGAACCATAAAACATATAAATAAAGAAGCTAGATCTATGGAACTTCTCGTACTACCGAACAATCGCCGCTTGCCTTTTGATTCCGGTGCCAACCTTTTGGAAGTGCTCCGTGAGCACCGTGTGGGTATTTCCTACAGCTGTATGTCTGGACGATGCGGTACTTGCCGCTGCCGA
Organism: Stutzerimonas decontaminans; assembly: GCF_000661915.1. Classification (NCBI taxonomy): domain Bacteria; kingdom Pseudomonadati; phylum Pseudomonadota; class Gammaproteobacteria; order Pseudomonadales; family Pseudomonadaceae; genus Stutzerimonas; species Stutzerimonas decontaminans. Next base: position 51,068 of record NZ_CP007510.1, read on the forward strand.
GTTATAGATGGCAGCGTCATTAGTTCGGCGGCGAAAAGCGGTGACTCAAATCGCATCGAAGAGCATTATGTACTCGCCTGTCAGTCAGTGCTCACCAGCAATTGCGCAATTGAGATCATAGACTCAGACGACATAGTCACTCACCCGGCGCGAATCATCAAAGGCATGGTTGTCGCCGTCGAGTCGCCCACTCACGATATTCGTCGCATCCGCATTCGCCTCGCCAAGCCCTTTGAGTTCTCACCCGGACAGTACGCGACGCTACAGTTCAGTCCCGAACATGTGCGTCCATATTCAATGGCTGGTCTGCCAGATGACCAAGAAATGGAGTTCCATATCCGCAAAGTGCCGGGCGGGCGTGTCACGGAGTATATTTTCGAGCACGTCCGCGAAGGTACAAGCATTAAGTTGAGTGGGCCTCTTGGTACGGCCTATCTGCGTCAGGCTCACACCGGGCCGATGCTGTGTGTGGGCGGCGGGACCGGACTCGCACCGGTGCTGTCGATTGTTCGCGGCGCGCTGAAGTCGGGAATGACGAACCCCATCCACCTTTATTTCGGGGTGCGCAGTCAGCAAGACCTTTACGACGCAGACCGATTGAACCAACTCGCGGCTATCCACCCTCAACTGACTGTCCATACAGTGATCGCGACGGGCCCGATTAATGAGGGCCAGCGAGCCGGCCTAATTACCGATTTGATTGAAAAAGACATTCCCTCGCTGGCTGGGTGGAGAGCCTACCTGTGCGGCGCACCAGCGATGGTTGACGCTCTATGCACCGTCGCCAAAGTTCTTGGAATATCGCCCGAACATATTTATGCCGATGCCTTCTATCCCAGCGGGGTCTGAATTGCCCCGACCCTGCACCTCTGTACATCGAGAATTCATCAGGAAGACACTTAAATGAGCATCACTAACAACAGCCGCGTCAGAATATTTGGGACAGCTGAATGATCTCTAACTCCATCATCACCCCATTTGAAGATAGCTTTATGACAGAAAAATGGATTGACGCAGTCGCTCTTTATGAAATCCCTGAAGGTGACGTCCTCGGCGTGACAGTCGAAGGCAAGGAACTAGCGCTGTATGAAGTGGAAGGCGAAATCTACGCTACCGACAACCTGTGCACACATGGTGCTGCCCGCATGAGTGATGGCTTTCTAGAAGGCAGAGAAATTGAATGTCCTTTGCATCAAGGTAGATTTGATGTTTGCACAGGCAGGGCCTTGTGCGCCCCTGTGACACAGAACATCAAAACATACCCGGTGAAGATTGAGGGCCAGCGTGTGATGATTGATTTGAGCTGAGAATTTTAATAGGAGGCACCCCGGACCCTAGAGCGTAATCCCCCCCATTCGATCTCTTTAGGTGAAAATATGAATTACAAAAATATAAACTTGGTGAGTGAATCTGGGCTGACCCAAAAACACCTGATTCATGGCGACGAAGAACTTTTCCAGCGCGAACTGGAAACCATTTTTGCTCGGAACTGGCTTTTCCTGACTCATGACAGCCTGATTCCGTCCCCTGGCGACTATGTTACGGCAAAAATGGGGGTTGATGAGGTTATCGTCTCCAGGCAGAACGACGGTTCGATTCGTGCTTTCCTGAACGTTTGTCGTCACCGTGGCAAGACGCTGGTACACGCAGAAGCAGGTAATGCTAAAGGTTTCGTTTGCAGCTATCACGGCTGGGGCTTCGGCGCTAACGGTGAACTGCAGAGCGTCCCGTTTGAAAAAGAACTGTATGGCGAGGCGCTCGACAAGAAATGTATGGGATTGAAAGAAGTCGCTCGTGTAGAGAGCTTCCATGGCTTCATCTATGGTTGCTTCGATGAGGAAGCCCCTTCTCTCAAAGACTACATGGGGGACGCTGGCTGGTACCTGGAGCCTATGTTTAAGCATTCCGGAGGGCTAGAACTGATCGGTCCTCCAGGCAAGGTCATAATCAAGGCTAACTGGAAAGCGCCCGCGGAAAACTTTGTGGGGGATGCGTACCACGTGGGTTGGACGCATGCGGCTTCGCTTCGCACAGGGCAGTCGGTCTTCTCGTCGTTAGCTGGCAACGCAGCTTTGCCCCCAGAAGGTGCAGGTCTGCAAATGACCTCCAAATACGGCAGCGGCATGGGTGTGTTGTGGGACGGATATTCAGGCGTGCACAGCGCAGACCTGGTTCCGGAATTGATGGCCTTCGGCGGTGCTAAGCAGGAACGGCTGAACAAAGAAATTGGCGAGGTTCGCGCACGAATCTATCGTAGCCACCTCAACGGCACCGTTTTCCCGAACAACAGTTTTCTGACCTGCTCGGGTGTCTTCAAGGTATGGCACCCGATCGACGCAAATACCACTGAGGTATGGACCTACGCCATGGTCGAAAAAGACATGCCCGAGGATCTCAAGCGCCGCTTGGTCGACGCGGTTCAGAGAACGTTTGGGCCTGCTGGCTTCTGGGAAAGCGACGACAACGACAATATGGAAACGGAATCGCAAAACGCCAAGAAATATCAGTCCAGAGATGGCGATCTGGTTTCCAACCTGGGTTTCGGCGGGGACGTATACGGCGACGAGGTTTATCCTGGCATCGTCGGCAAATCGGCGATTGGCGAGACCAGTTATCGTGGCTTCTATCGGGCTTACGGCGCGCACATCAGCAGCTCTAGCTGGGCTGAATTCGAGGATGTCTCTAAAAATTGGCATACCGAACTGGCAAAGACTACTGATCGCTAACAGACGAGAGGGACCATGATGATTAATATTCAAGAAGACAAGCTTGTCTCCGCCCACGATGCCGAAGAGTTTCTTCGTTTCTTAAATTCCGGCGACGAGGCTTTGCAACAAGAAGCTACCACGTTGCTAACCCGGGAAGCGCATCTTTTAGACATTCAGGCTTACCGCGCCTGGTTAGAGCACTGCGTGGACTCAGAGGTGAAATATCAGATTATCTCACGCGAACTGCGCTCAGCTTCCGAGCGCCGTTACCAGCTCAATGAAACCATGAACATTTTCAACGAGAATTATGAACAACTGGAAGTTCGCGTAGCGCATCAACTGGATCCGCAAAACTGGGGCAATAGTCCAAAGGTGCGCTTTACTCGTTTCATCACAAATATCCAGGCTGCAATGGACGAAAATGAAGATTTGCTTCACATTCGCTCCAACCTAATTGTTCACCGAGCACGACGCGGCAATCAAGTCGATGTCTTCTATGCCACTCGGGAGGATAAATGGAAGCGCGGCGAAGATGGAGCGCGTAAGTTGGTCCAACGATTGATTGATTATCCAGAGCGCACATTCCAGACGCACAATGTGATGATCTTTATGTGACCCAATAATCGCCTTTACAAATGGTGACTGCTACAAGCTGTCCCATTGTTCAAAAGGAAATTTGTGTGTATGAGCAATCAACAAGTCGTTTCGATAACCGGTGCTGGCTCAGGAATTGGTCTCGCACTGGTTCGATCCTTTAAGTCCGCCGGTTATTGCGTATCCGCTCTCGTACAAAACGAGGAGCAAAAGGCGAGCCTTTGCAATGAGTTCAAGGACGCACTCGAGATCGTCGTGGGCGATGTCCGGGACCACGCAACAAATGAGAAGCTGATAAAGCAAACAACCGATAGATTCGGCCATCTCGATTGTTTCATTGCAAATGCCGGTATTTGGGATTACATGCTTGGCATCGAAGAGCCTTGGGAGAAAATATCGAGCAGTTTTGATGAGATATTCAACATCAATGTCAAGAGCTATTTCAGCGGTATCAGGGCCGCCCTGCAGGAACTGAAAAAGACTAGCGGATCAGTGGTGATGACCGCTTCAGTGTCGTCCCATGCGGTCGGTGCTGGTGGTTCTTGCTACATCGCCAGCAAGCATGCGGTCCTGGGCATGATGAAAGCTTTGGCTTACGAATTGGCTCCCCACATTCGCGTCAACGCCGTAGCACCGGGCGGCACTGTGACGTCTCTGTGCGGTCCCGCAAGCGCCGGCTTCGACAAAACTCACATGGAAAACATGCCCGGTATCGAGGACATGATCAAGGGTCTAACGCCTCTTGGATTTGCAGCCAAGGCCGAAGACGTAGTGGCACCCTATTTGTTGTTGGCGTCGCGAGATCAAGGGAAATTCATTACCGGGACTGTCATTAATATAGATGGAGGGATGGCGCTCGGTCGCAAGTAGGTTTGTCGCCTATCTTGAAATAATAACTAAATTTCTGGTAAAACCGCATGAATACAAAATTGTTTATCAACAATGTCTGGGTCAATTCCAGTGACCAACAGACCTTCGAGCGAAAGCACCCCGTCAGTGGTGAGGTGATGACGGAGTGTGCAAACTCCACGGTGATGGATGCGTTAAAGGCCGCGCAAGCTGCCCAAGAGGCTTTCCAGACCTGGAAGACTGTTGGACCTTCGGAGCGTCGCCGCCTTCTGCTGAGGGTCGCTGAGGTTATGGAAAGTAAAACACCCGAGTTTATCGAAGTGATGGCCAAGGAGGTGGGAGCCTCCGCTCTTTGGGCCGGCTTCAATGTCCAGATGTCAGCCAATGTGTTCCGTGAAGCGGCATCGCTGGCTACACAAATTCAGGGGGAAACTATTCCGACAGACAAGTCTGACACGCTCTCAATGACGCTACGTCAGCCGGTCGGTCCGATCCTGAGCATCGTGCCGTGGAACGGCACCGCAGTGCTGGCGGCACGAGCCATCGCTTATCCGCTGGTCTGCGGCAACGCGGTGGTATTCAAAGGTTCTGAGTTTAGTCCCGCGACGCATGCCCTGATCACCCAGTGCGTGCAGGAAGCCGGGCTGCCTGCTGGCGTGCTCAACTATCTCAACTCTTCGCCTGACCGTTCGCCCGAGATCGCCGACGCACTGATCTCAGCCAAGGAGATCCGACGCATCAACTTCACGGGCTCCACCCGCGTGGGCAGTATTATCGCGCAGAAGGCCGCGCAACACCTCAAGCGCTGCCTGCTGGAGCTCGGTGGCAAGTCCCCACTTATTGTTCTGGATGACGCGGACATCGACGCAGCTGTCAAGGCAGCGGTGTTCGGTAGCTTCCTGTTCCAAGGTCAGATCTGCATGTCCACTGAGCGCTTGGTGGTTGATGAGAAGATCGCCGACGAATTTGTCGCCAAGTTTGCCGAAAAGGCCAAGCGTTTGAGCGCGGGCGACCCATGCGTAACTGGCGACTGCATCATCGGCCCAATGGTCTCGCCAAATTCAGGCGAGCGGATCAATGGTTTGTTCAAGGACGCGATCGACAAAGGAGCCACAGTTGCCTGCGGCGGCATGGCCCAAGGTGCGGTCATGCCGGCCACGATCCTGGATCACGTCAAATCCAACATGCGGATCTACGATGAGGAGACCTTCGGTCCCATCACTGTGGTGATCCGTTGCAACGGCGAAGCAGAGGCCATTCGCATTGCCAACGACAGCGCCTATGGCCTGTCGTCGGGCGTATTTGGCCGCGACATCAACCGTGCTTTGCGCGTGGGCATGTCCATCGAATATGGTTCAGTGCACATTAACGGATCGACTGTCCAAAGCGAGGCGCAGGCTCCATACGGAGGGACTAAGAAAACCGGCTACGGGCGCTTCGACGGCCGTGCTGTGATCGATGAGTTCACAGAGCTCAAGTGGCTGACCATCGAGCCTTTCGAGCAGCAGTATCCCTTCTAATAAGCACTAACTCCAAGGAATCAAACTATGAGTAAGCAAACTGCAGTTATTGAACTCGGATACATGGGCATCTCGGTCAAGGATCCTGATGCGTGGAAATCATTCGCCACGAATATGCTGGGCCTGCAAGTTTTTGATGAAGGTGAGAAGGACCGTTTCTATCTACGTATGGATTACTGGCATCATCGAATCGTGGTCCATCATAACGGCCAGGACGACCTGGAATACCTGGGCTGGCGTGTGTCCGGAAAACCGGAGTTCGAGGCTCTCGGTCAAAAACTCATTGACGCCGGTTACGATGTTCGCGTCTGCGATAAAGCCGAGGCTCAGGAACGAATGGTGTTGGGCCTGATGAAGACAGTAGATCCAGGCGGCAACCCGACCGAGATATTCTGGGGGCCGCGGATCGACATGAGCAACCCGTTCCATCCCGGCCGCCCCCTGCACGGCAAGTTTGTGACTGGTGACCAAGGCCTGGGTCATTGCATCGTTCGCCAGACCGATGTCGAAGCTGCTCACAAGTTCTATAGTCTTCTGGGATTGCGTGGGGACGTCGAATACCGGATCCCGCTGCCCAACGGCATGACTGGCGAACTAACGTTCATGCATTGCAATGGTCGGGACCACTCCATTGGGTTTGGTGCCATGCCCGCTGAAAAGAGGCTCAATCATGTGATGCTTGAGTACACCGACATAGAGGATCTGGGATACACCCATCAACAGTTTGTAAAGAACGACATTGACATTGCCTTGCAACTTGGCATTCATGCTAACGACAAGGCGCTGACGTTCTATGGCGCAACACCTTCCGGCTGGCTCATTGAGCCCGGCTGGCGAGGTGCCAAGGCCATAGACGAAGCGGAGTACTACGTTGGAGACATCTTTGGCCATGGTATCGAGACCACTGGCTACGGCTTGGATGTAAAATTGAGTTAAAACTACAACCAAAGTTACAGGCGCAGGCTCTCTTCCAGATATGCGTTGGGGAAAATTACTTATGCTCCTGCAGTATTAATTTTCCCGATTTTGCTCCGGTTCACCCTCACATCGGGGCTGTAATAGATTATGCAAGGATCGTGGCGAATGAGGATGCTAGTCTCAGTCGTTCGATGCAGATCATGCATGGGGCCCAGCACTGCAAGTTCATGTTGACTTAACGAGCGACTGGCTCGTTAGTATTGATATCCGGAAGCTGTTCCTTAAACCGAACGTATAAAGGTGATTGGGCTCCAAGAGGCTACAGCTACGGTAACTCTAGATCCGTAATTTGGAGTCGGTCGCGATTGGACAACGATTCTGACTAACCTAGTTCCAGCTTTTTTACCTAACCAAGAGTGTCTCCATGTCGAATAAAACTATGAAACCAGCGCGTCTTACTGCCGAGGATATCCATGGTGTCTGGGCTATTATGCCAACGCCGGCTACTCCGGATGCTTCTAACTGGCGCAGCACTAACACAGTTGACTTAAACGAGACTGCTCGCATAGTTGAAGAGCTGATTGCGGCTGGTGTCAACGGAATTTTAAGTATGGGCACTTTTGGCGAGTGCGCTACGTTGACCTGGGAGGAAAAACGTGACTATGTTTCGACGATTGTCGAAACCATTCGTGGTCGCGTGCCTTATTTCTGCGGCACCACGGCCTTGAATACCCGCGAAGTCATCCGCCAAACTCGTGAGTTTATGGATATGGGCGCCAGCGGTACCATGCTCGGTGTCCCAATGTGGGTGAAGATGGACCTGCCCACAGCGGTCCAGTTCTATCGTGATGTTGCAGAGGCGGTACCGGAGGCTGCCATTGCGATTTACGCTAACCCTGAAGCCTTCAAGTTCGACTTCCCTCGCCCCTTCTGGGCAGAAATGTCCAAAATTCCGCAGGTAGTAACTGCCAAATATCTAGGCATCGGAATGCTTGACTTGGACCTGAAATTGGCACCCAACATCCGCTTCCTTCCACACGAGGATGACTATTACGCGGCCGCACGCATCAATCCTGAGCGCATGACCGCGTTCTGGTCAAGCGGCTCCATGTGCGGCCCGGCTACCGCCATCATGTTGCGTGATGCAGTGGATCAGGCCAAGAGCAGCGGTGACTGGATCAAGGCCAAAGCCATCTCCGATGACATGCGCGCAGCCGATTCGACATTGTTTCCGCGTGGCGACTTTTCGGAGTTCTCGAAATACAACATCGGACTTGAAAAAGCACGCATGGATGCAGCTGGCTGGCTCACAGCTGGACCATGCCGTCCGCCCTATAACATCGTCCCAGAAGACTATATTGCTGGCGCCCTTAAGTCAGGCAAAGCTTGGGCCGCACTGCATGCTAAATACAGCAAGGAATTGAAGTAGTCCAACTCGATTGGTCTGGCGAAATGCTGGAAAAGACGCTGAACGATTTGAAATATATTAGATTAATCATATTTCTTGCGCTACTAGTAGGCGTCGCCAGTTCGGCAAATTTAGCTAAGACTGCTAGTCTCGCAGACTCGGGTGTGAAGTCAGGCTTTAGGAATACCGAATGAAGCCAGCATATCAAGCCGACGATGGGTGCCATCCTTGATGAGGCAACCCACTGTTGGTTGGCTTAGTTTTTTGGAGTGTTTGATTGTGATTGTTGATTTCTATTTCGACTTTTTGAGCCCTTTTTCTTACTTGGCTAACCATCGCTTGTCGAAGCTAGCCCACGATTATAGCTTTTCCATTCGCTATCACTCGATTGATTTGGCGCGAGCCAAAATCGCCATCGGAAACGTAGGCCCCTCCAATCGCGATCTGAAAGTCAAACTTGCCTATTTGATGGTGGATTTAAAACGCTGGGCCGAGCTGTACGGATTACCGTTTTTATTTCCTGCCAATTACAATAGCCAACGGATGAATGCTGGGCTCTATTACTCGGGTGCCGAAACGCAGACTGCTGCTTACGTGAATACAGTATTCAATGCAGTTTGGGGGGAAGGTATAGCTCTGGACTCGGAAAGCCTGCTTGCCCTAGTGTGCGGGACTCTAGGGTGGGATCGCGCTGCTTTCGAGGAGTTTCTCAGCAGCGACGCTGCAACAAATGCGTATGATGAGCATACCCAGGCCGCCATCGAACGTAAAGTATTCGGTGTACCAACGATGTTTTTGGGCGATCAAATGTGGTGGGGCAACGACCGTCTATTTATGCTCGAGAACACACTGAGGTGCGGCTGTAGTGCTGGAATAGCCGCCGCGGGGGAAACCGGAGTAAAACCGGTAACAGAAGGAGATGGAAATCAAAGCGGCAATAGTCCGTAAAAAAAACGGCCCATTCTTATTCGGGCATGTAGCTCTTAATGAGCTGCAGAAGATCAAGTTCTCGTTATATTGGTTGCGACCGGGTTGTGTCATACGGATCTGATTTGTCGCGATCAGCATTATCCGGTTCCGCTCCCGATGGTTTTAGGGCATGAAGGGCCTGGTGTAGTTCCTGCTATTCAATCGTAAGCTTCGTGGAATCGTCGAAGATCAGTCGATTTCAGATATTTTTATTCCGAGGTTGGTAGAACTTTATCGCCAGGGGAAGTTTCTATTTGACAAGCTAATTAAGTTTTATCCTTTTGAGGAAATCAATCGAGCCGCCGAAGACTCGGAAGAAGGGGTCACGCTCAAGCCGGTGCTCCATATTGGTTGAAACGTGCTGGTAGAATTACGCGGCTCGTGTGGGCTTTTCTAAGGTTGCGGGCAGTTTGCTTTTAGTGATGTTGTATCCCAAAAACAAAATTAATAAACGGTGGAACATATGATTAAAAAAAAAAATTTACTCAATAAAACAATTAGTGCTGCGATCTTGGGTATTGCGTCAAGCCATGCGGTAGCGACGGATGGTTTGATTTTGGAGGGCTTTGGCGCGGTTTCCAGAAGCATGGGCGGTACGGCTGTTGCTCATTATGTCGGGCCCGCGTCAATGATGGTCAACCCAGCGACAATGGACTTGTCTGATGCGACAGGTGAAATACTGCTAGGGCTAGATCTGATTACCACAGATATCAGCGCCACCAATCTTGGTACAGGCGAGAAAGCGTCATCAAGTCGGCATTCTAATAATAGAGGCCCCTATGTTGCCCCTCAGCTTGCTTTTATCCGTAAAGTTTCTAACTGGACCTTTGGCGCGGGCATATTCGCACAAGCGGGGATAGGGGTCGAGTATGGGAAGGACAGTTTTTTGTCCCGCGGCGATATTGGCGGAATGGGCTATGCCGCCGATGCTGATACCGGCCTTGAGAACGCCAGTCGCTTGTTTATACTTGACATACCTTTTGCCGTGAGTTTTAAGATTAACGATCGTCTTGTTATCGGTGGATCGCTAGATGCAAAATGGAGTGGTTTGGATCTCGATTATTTGCTGGGAACGAACCAGTTGGGTAGTCTCGCCGGTGATGGGCGTGTGTCCGGTTCGCTGTTGGGCTTGATCGGCACTTTACCCGACCCGCGGGGTGTGCATTTGAGCGTTAGCCAAAACAAGGAACTTCCGAGTGGTGTCGATGGTTGGGGATACTCGGGTAGGTTAGGTTTGCTATATAAGATTACGCCAACGACCAAGTTGGGTATCTCCTACATGCTCAAAAGCCATATGAACGACTTGAAAGGGAAGGGGACTGTTACCGCGGTAGATGGCCTCATCGGTAATGTGCCTATCGAGGGCGAGGTTCGTGTTTTAGACTTTAATACCCCTGCCAAACTTGACGTGGGTCTGAGCCACCAAGTTACGGACAAATTACTCGTTGCTGTTGATGTGTCTCGCGTTTTTTGGAAGGATGCCTGGAAGGATATAAAGGTAGGGTTTTCTAGTGATGTTGGTGATGTCGACTTAAGACTTCCTCAAAATGCCAAGGATCAAACAATAGTGGCGATTGGGGCTTCGTATGCAGCTACCCCGAATTTAACAGTGCGAGCAGGTTACCGTCAGGCGACGCAGCCCTTTAATGATGAGGGATTGTTGGCGCTAGTTCCGGGTATTTTGCGGAAACACGCTTCCTTGGGATTCAGCTACCAAGTATCAAAATCGGGTAGGTTCGATGCTGCGTATTCGCATGCCTTCGAGCAAAGTATGACCAATCGATCGGCTTACAACACCTCGTCGCCCGTGAGATCGTCCATGTCGCAAGATAATTTCGTCTTAGCCTATAATTATTCATTCTGATTAAATCGCTATCGTGAGCATCTGAAGTTCGTACTAATTAATTTTAGCCGCTGTCTTTGTTGGCTCGATCTTCGGGGGCAATAGCGATCTGGTTGACTAGGGATGGTCTGAAGTAGTCACGTATTTCTGGCTGACTTCAGCCCTGCCAATTTTAAAAGCGGCGATTCGTCTAAAAAACGATCGAATCATCTATTCTTTCTGGATTTTTAGCCGCCGCGAGCACCTCGCGGCGGCCATTTCCCGCATTACAGGCGCACCTCTCCTGTATTCGCCAGTAAATGTCGGCGCGCCATCCACAGGTTCGACAGGGCGAACAGCGTCACCAACTGCGCCGTGTTCTTCACCAGCCCTCGAAAGCGAACTTTGGTGTAACCAAAGTAAGCGCTCCATAAACCCACCTACCGCTAAGGACGGTCTGAAGTAGTCACGTATTTCTGGCTGACTTCAGCCCTGCCAATTTCAAAAGCGGCGATTCGTCTAAAAAACGATCGAATCATCCATTCTTTCTGGGTTTTTAGCCGCCGCGAGCACCTCGCGGCGGCCATTTCCCGCATTACAGGCGCACCTCTCCTGTATTCGCCAGTAAATGTCGGCGCGCCATCCACAGGTTCGACAGGGCGAACAGCGTCACCAACTGCGCCGTGTTCTTCACCAGCCCTCGAAAGCGAACTTTGGTGTAACCAAACTGGCGCTTGATCACCCGAAACGGGTGCTCGACCTTCGCCCGCACCTGCGCCTTGGCCTTCTCGACCTTGCGCTTGGCTTTGTAGAGCGGGCTGCTCTTGCCAAGCTTCTTGTAAGTGCTGCGGCGTGCCGCGACGTAAGCGCTCCATAAACCCACCTACCGCTAACAAGGTTCGCAAGTCAGGATGCAGTTGCTGGCGAGCAGTTCCATGGCAGCAGTGCTTCGCAGTCGTCTACGCTGCTGGCGGTCGGCAGGCGTTCGAGGATGTGGCGCAGCCAGGCGTAAGGTTCCTGGCCGTTGGCCTTGGCGGTTTCGATCAGGCTGTAGATCTGCGCGCTGGCCCTGGCGCCTTTCGGGGTGTCGCTGAACAGCCAGTTCTTGCGGCCGATGACGAACGGGCGGATGGCGTTCTCGGCGCGGTTGTTGTCGATTGGCAGGTGGCCGCCTTCGAGGTAGCGCACCAAGCGGCTCCAGTTGCTGGCCAGGTAGTTCACCGCCTTGCCCAGGGCGGTCTGTCCGGCGACCTGTGGTTGGGTCTTGTCCAGCCAGGTCTTAAGTTGGTCGATGATCGGTCGGCTGCGCTGCTGGCGGGCGGCGAGGCGCCCGCTGTCGTCGGCTTCTTTCAGATCACGCTCGATGCCGTAAAGCTTGTTGATCAGGTTCAGCACGATGTCGGCGCGCCCGGTCTTGCCCTTGGGCTGCACCTTCTGTGCTTCGACGAACTTGCGTCGCGCATGCGCCCAGCAGGCCAGGCGTTCGATGCCCTCTTGTGCGGCCACGGCGTTGTAGCCGGCATAGTCGTCAGTCATCAGGTAGCCGCGGTAGCCTGCGAGCAGGCGCAGCGGTACTTCCTGCGCACGGCTGGATGAGTAGTCGAACAGGATCACCGGTTTGTCGGGTGGCCCACCGCTTTGCACCCACATCCAGGATTGCGTGGTGGGGTCACGACCCGGCTCATGCAGTACCTGCAGCCGGGTTTCGTCGCAGTGCAGCACCGGGTAGTCGAGCAGCCGGTCGCGCATCAGGTTGATCACGGGTTGCAGCTGTTCGCCGCACTGGATTACCCAGCGCGCCAGGGTCTGGCGAGAGATGTCGATGCCGTGCCGGCTGAGCATCCTCTCGAAGCGGTACAGCGGGATGCCGTCGGCGTACTTGGTGGCCAGCAGCATCGCCAGCACGCTGGGGCTGGCCAGGCTTTTCTCGATCAGCTGGGCTGGCTTGTCGGCGGTGACCGGTGCCGCTTCGCAGGCCTTGCAGGCATAGGTCTTGCGGATATGACGGATCACCCGCACCTGCATCGGGATGATCTCCAGCTGCTCGCTGGTTTCTTCGCCGATGGCCTGCTTGCGGCAGCCGCACTCGCAGGTCAGCGCGTGCTCGGGCAGTTCGTGAATGACGTCAATACGCGGTAGCTTGGCCGGCAGCGGCTTGCGCTTGCCACGGCGCTTGAGCGGCGCCATAACCTCTTCTGCCTCAGCTCCATCACCGCCTGGCTCGTCAGTGCAAGCACCCTCTTCGACCAGCTCTTCGGCCTCGTTGAACATGGCCAACTGCGGCGAGTCGCGCATCCTCGGGGCTGCGCTCTGACTTCGGCGAGAACAGTTTGTGGCGCAGCAGAGCGACCTGTTCCTGAAGTTGACTGATTTTGTTCAGATCAGATTGACGTGCCAGCAACACTTGCGACAGCAACTGTTTGAGCGCGTCGGGATCGTCAGGAAGGGTATCGGGCACGGCAATCATGGCCGTGGATTATACCGGCTCAGGCCACGTAACGCGGCGTCAGGACTTGATGAGGGCGGTTTCGCCAGAGGTCGATGCCGTCGAGCAGCCAGTTCAATTCGTCGACCGTCAGCTCGATGGGCTCATCGCCGGCATCGGGCTTGGTCTTGAAGCGCTCGGCCTCTAGGCGTTTGAGCCACAGGCAGAAACCATTACGCTCCCAATAGAGGATCTTCACCTGGTTGCGGCTGCGATTGAGGAACACGAACAGTACCGGGTTGAACACTTCCACCTTTATATCCAACTCGACGAGTGCCGCCAGGCCGTTGATGGATTTACGAAAGTCGACAGGCTTGGGATAGAGATAGACCTTCTGCACCTTGGCGTCGGGACGCATCATGGCAGCTGCTCCTGAAAGAAATCAGGAGCGCAGCATCGTCTGGCTATCGGTTCGTTTGAAGATGGGGTTTATGGAGCGCTTACTAACCAAACTGGCGCTTGATCACCCGAAACGGGTGCTCGACCTTGGCCCGCACCTGCGCCTTGGCCTTCTCGACCTTGCGCTTGGCTTTGTAGAGCGGGCTGCTCTTGCCAAGCTTTTTGTAAGTATTGCGGCGTGCCGCGACCTGCCAGATCACCCATAGGGCGCCGTCGAGAGCACATTGACACTGCCGCGCTTCGCGCCATGAAGCTTGCCGCGACGATTGCGCTCCATGATCTTGGCGCGCTCGTATTCAGCGATCATGCCCTGCATCTGCAGCAACAGCGCCTCTTCCGGGGTCGCGCCGATGGCGTGATTGAGGAATCACGACCTCGACGCCGAACGCCGACAGTTCCTCGATGAGAAGAACCTGGTGCGCGTACTTTCGCGATAGGCGGTCCGGTGACAGCACGTAGAGACGCTCGATCAAGCCGAGTGCCGCAATCGATACGACCGGCAGTGATCTTGCGCAGCCCGCTTGCACATTGGTTGGCAACGGGGGAAGCTCATTAAGGAAACTCTGAAGAAGACTTCCTGATTTGGCAAAATGCCCAGACTCTCCACCCGCCCGAGTTTCCGATGAAACAGATCACTTTCGCCGACGCCGAGTACGCCGGTAAGCGCAAGCAGACCCGCAAGGAATTGTTCCTGATCGAGATGGATCGGGTTGTGCCATGGAAGGGTTTGATTGCCTTGATCGAGCCGCATTACCCCAAGGGCGAAGGCGGCCGACCCGCCTATCCGCTGATGGCGATGCTGCGCGTACATCTGATGCAAAACTGGTTCGGCTACAGCGATCCGGCGATGGAAGAAGCGCTGTACGAGACCACCATCCTGCGTCAGTTCGCCGGGTTGAGCTTGGAGCGCATTCCTGACGAGACCACCATCCTCAATTTCCGCCGGCTGCTGGAGAAGCATGAGTTGGCGGCCGGTATCCTTGGCATGATCAATGGCTACCTGGGAGATCGCGGCCTGTCGCTGCGCCAAGGCACCATCGTCGATGCCACGCTGATCAATGTGCCGAGTTCGACCAAGAACAAGGACGGCAAACGCGACCCGGAGATGCACCAGACCAAGAAGGGTAACCAATATTACTTCGGCAGTGCGACCCGAAAGTCGCATGGGTTTCTGTTCCGCAGGTTAACGCCCGACGGAACCGACTGTTCCACCACTCGTTCCCTACCCAGACAGGCGTGGCCGGTAACAGCCGGGTCTGAAGCTCTGGGACAATGTTACCGCCGATATTTCGGTAGGTCGAACCGCGAGGCCAGACTGAATCTGCCAGCATCAAGGCGGAGATTAGCTAGGGATGAGCGGGTACGGCTAACACAAGTGAACCTCATATAAACGTCGTCATAGTGTCGAGCCTGCTGGAAATGACCTGAACCGGGCACCGGTTGCGTGATGCAACCGGCCATTCACGATGCTCTGCGAGCGCCCAAGTCGGCGTTCGGATGCCAAGGAGCTGCACTTTCGAATCCTGGCTCAGTCCGGATGAGTGTTTTTAGAGGTGCCCCAAGAGGCTTAGGCCATCAAGACCCAGGATGGTAAAGATTTCCACAACTCGCTTCCCGGTTAATCGCAATGCTGCTCCGCTTAGGTGAGTAGCATTGCACCACAGGTCTTCTACGGTAAATTACATTCCGAGGTGACGTAGAAAGCCCGCATCACAACCAGGTGCCGCCCTGGCGTTCATCCGGCTCGTTGAGATCGCTAGCATCGAAGCCGTGGATCCAATCGAGGTGATGCACCATGGCATCATGAGATGCAAGACGTGCATCGCGCCGATCCCTCTCTTCACCCGGTGGCAAGTGCAACATATCGCCAGTGGTCACGGACGCATACACAACTTTGCGCGCCCGGCCACGACGCAGTCGCTCGTAACGTTCAAAGGTTTCTGCAATCGACGCGGAACCCGCAGCGGCAATGCAGTCAGCAAGGACCACGGCATCCTCGATCGACTGGTTGGCACCCTGTCCATGGTGCGGTACTAGGGAATGTGCAGCATCACCGAGCAGCGTTACCCGACCTTTGCTCCAGCGGCCAAGGGTCATACGATAAACCATTCCCCATCGCTGATTTACTGTCTTCAAGGTGTTCGAAGCGATCATCTCGACGAGAGCAGGATGCCAGTCCTTGAAGAGGCGTAGCTGTTCACCGTCGTCTGTAGGCGCAGTCGACTGTTTTAGTGGCCAAGTCGTCGGAGTGCGCTCTACGAGAAAGAAATTGATGTCTCCTTTTCTGTCTCCGCCGATCGGGTAGTGAAGACAGTGGCCGGACTCACCCATCCAGAATTGAATAGCGGTCGGATCAGGCATGCTCGGTATTTTATCGATTGGAACAATCCCACGAAATGCTGTGTACCCCGCGTATATGTAATCTTCATAGCCGAGCATCAAATTCCGTACGGTGGAACGCATCCCGTCAGCACCGATGACTATATCGGCTTCCGCTTTGCTGCCATCCTTAAAATGTAACACTACCTGTTCGCCAGTGTCATCGATATTTACTAGGCGTTTATTCAGGTGGATGCGTTCCATACCCACCTTGGTGGAGAGGATTCGTTGCAACTCGGCCCGGTGGATGCCGAGATATGGGCCGCCGAAAAGGTCTCGATACGCCAGCCCGCCGGCGTGCCTGCCGATTTCACGGCCAGTCTTTCCGTCCCGGTAGATCAAAGCAGAGATTTCAAACGCAGCCTCGTCAAACTCCTCGCCCAAACCCCAGTGGTTATAATAAAAACGCGTGGCATTGGCGGATAATGCGACCGCGGCACCCACCTCACGCAACTCCTCCGCTTGCTCGTATATATCAACGTCGATACCGTGGTGGCGCATCGCAATCGCAAAGGTCAAGCCACCGATGCCGCCACCGACCACAGCAATGCGGCGTATTTTATTGGTTTCTTTTTCATTCATAATTATTATCTCTTTCTTATAAGGATGGTCTGAAGTAGTCACGTATTTCTGGCTGACTTCAGCCCTGCCAATTTTAAAAGCGGCGATTCGTCTAAAAAACGATCGAATCATCCATTTTTTCTGGATTTTTAGCCGCCGCGAGCACCTCGCGCCGGCCATTTCCCACATTACAGGCGCACCTCTCCTGTATTCGCCAGTAAATGTCGGCGCGCCATCCACAGGTTCGACAGGGCGAACAGCGTCACTAACTGCGCCGTGTTCTTCACCAGCCCTCGAAAGCGAACTTTGGTGTAACCAAACTGGCGCTTGATCACCCGAAACGGGTGCTCGACCTTCGCCCGCACCTGCGCCTTGGCCTTCTCGACCTTGCGCTTGGCTTTGTAGAGCGGGCTGCTCTTGCCAAGCTTCTTGTAAGTGCTGCGGCGTGCCGCGACCTGCCAGATCACCGCCCGGCCTTCATGTTCGGAGCGCTTTTCGACGCCCGTGTAGCCGGCATCGGCGCAAACGACGTTTTCGTCGCCGTGCAGTAACTTGTCGACCTGAGTGACATCCGCCACGTTGGCTGGCGTACCGACTACGCTGTGTACCAGACCCGACTCATCATCCACTCCGATGTGGGCCTTCATGCCGAAGTAATATTGGTTACCCTTCTTGGTCTGGTGCATCTCCGGGTCGCGTTTGCCGTCCTTGTTCTTGGTCGAACTCGGCGCATTGATCAGCGTGGCATCGACGATGGTGCCTTGGCGCAGCGACAGGCCGCGATCTCCCAGGTAGCCATTGATCACGCCAAGGATACCGGCCGCCAACTCACGCTTCTCCAGCAGCCGGCGGAAATTGAGGATGGTGGTCTCGTCCGGAATGCGCTCCAGTCTCAACCCGGCGAACTGACGCAGGATGGTGGTCTCGTACAGCGCTTCCTCCATCGCCGGATCGCTGTAGCCGAACCAGTTTTGCATCAGATGTACGCGCAGCATCGCCATCAGCGGATAGGCGGGTCGGCCGCCTTCGCCCTTGGGGTAATACGGCTCGATCAAGGCAATCAAACCCTTCCATGGCACAACCCGATCCATCTCGATCAGGAACAATTCCTTGCGGGTCTGCTTGCGCTTACCGGCGTACTCGGCGTCGGCGAAGGTCATCTGCTTCATCGGAAACTCGGGCGGGTGGAGAGTCTGGGCATTTTGCCAAATCAGGAAGTCTTCTTCAGAGTTTCCTTAACAGGGGCGGTGAGTTGCAGCGTCTCATGCCGTGGCGTGAGAGCCCGCTCTGACCACGCTCCCATTAATGATGCCGTTGGGTGAAAAATAGAGAAGGCTGTTATATAAGTAAATAAGCGAATTTGTATAGATATCATCGCCGGCATGAATATTGAGGGGAAAGTATGCAGCTGCATGTGTCAAGGCCGATGTAAAACTGACCCACCTGGGCTAACGTCGCGGCCTTGTCGAGGCTGCTTATGTTGATTAGAACGAGCAGCATCCGCACAGCGCTTTGAAATATCGCTCGCCGAGGGAATTCAGGCGCTTGGCAGTAGCATCAACGGGGAGTTGGTGTCCGGTTTGGTAGGGGCAAGTCCATCGAACTGGTTGTTTGCCGGGTCGCTACGCAGCGGCAAACGAGCGGCGGCGATCATGAGCCTGATCCAGTCGGCCCGCATGAACGGACATGATCCGTATGCCTATCTCAAGGACGTGCTGACACGACTGCCTACGCAGCGGGCCAGTAAGATCGGCCAACTGCTGCCGCATCAGTGGGTACCTGCCTGAATCACGCAAGGTGAGTTCGGCGTACGCTTACGTATCGATCACCCCGGATTGTCACTCAATCCGAAAACAGCTCGAACATCAGTTGTCGCAACCAGATGTTGGCTAGGTCCTTGTGATATTTTGCGTGCCAGAACATGTTAATGGGGATTTCTGGTAGGTCGATGGGGATTGGCAGCACGCTCAAACCGAAGGGCTCTACACAGCAGTCAGCGAAGCGCTCAGGTACGGTGGCGAGTAGCTCCGTATGCTGGAGGATATGGCCGACGGCGACGAAGTGCGGAACCTCTAGGCGAATGTCCCGCCGGATGCCAGCTCGCGCCATATGGGAATCTACTTCGCCGTGGCCAGTGCTGGCGGCGATGACACGTATATGGCTGTAGGCACAGAAGCGCTCCAAGGTCAGTGGCTCTCTGGTGGCCGGGTGGTTCTTACGGCACAAGCACACGTAGCGGTTATGGAGAAGCCGACGCTGTAAGAAGCCGGCCTGTAGGTTGGGTAGCAGGCCTACGGCCAAATCTACTGTACCGTCTAGTAACGACTGTCCCAAACTCACCGAGCTGCCGCGTACCGTGCTGATTGTGCAATGGGGGGCCTTACGAGTGAGCGCATCTATTAACCGCGGCATGAAATATATCTCACCAATGTCGGTCATGGCCAAGGTGAAGGTACGCTCGCTGGTTAAAGGATCGAAACGCTCTTCGTGATGTAGCGCTTCGCGCAGACTGTGCATGGCATGGGCGATAGGCTCAGCTAAATGTGCAGCATAGGGCGTAGGCTCCATGCCTTGGTGGGTACGCACGAATAGTTCGTCCTGCAGTGCGGTGCGCAGGCGCTTCAGGGCGTTGCTTACGGCAGGTTGGGTTAGGCCTAGGCTTTGCGCGACGATAGAGACACGCTTGTCGACCATCAACTGGTTGAATACTACCAGCAGGTTTAAATCCAGGTCATGCAGTTCCATGGAGCCTCGCTATGCTGTTGACGTGGTCCTGCCAGAGCGGCAGCATCGGACATTCTCACTATGAATATATAATATAGGGATTAGTGTATTTATCAATAGTTATGGCTTCGCTACTGTTGGAGATATCCCAATAATAAAGTCATGACAGGTATTGCATGAACGACATGAACGCTAAGAAACCAGCCTTGCGCGTCGCTATAGTCGGCGGCGGAATTTCAGGCCTTGCCTTGGCATTGAGCTTGTGCAAACACTCCCATCTTAATGTGCAGCTATTCGAGGCTGCCCCGGCGTTCGGTGAAGTCGGTGCTGGTGTGTCCTTCGGGCCTAACGCAGTGCGCGCCATTGTCGGTTTGGGTTTGGGTCAATCCTACTTTCAGGTTGCTGATCGGACTCCGCAGCCTTGGGAGGATATTTGGTTTGAATGGCGGCGCGGTAGCGATGCTAGCTATCTAGGCGCCACCATTGCGCCGGGCGTAGGTCAGTCCTCTGTACACCGGGCTGATTTCCTTGACGCCCTAGTAAGACACCTTCCAGAAGGTATCGCCCAATTTAGGAAGCGTGCCACCCAAATCGAGCAGCAGGGTGATGAACTGCAAGTGCTATTCGCCGACGGCACAGAGTACCGCTGCGATCTTCTAATCGGCGCCGACGGCATTAAGTCAGCGCTTCGTAGCTATGTGCTGGAAGGTCAGGGGCTGGATCATCTAGAACCACGTTTTAGCGGTACCTGTGCATACCGGGGCATGGTAGATAGCCTGCAACTGCGCGAAGCCTTTAGAATAAAGGGCATTGACGAGCACTTGGTGGATGTCCCGCAGATGTACTTAGGGCTCGATGGCCATATTCTTACCTTCCCGGTGAGAAAAGGCCGCATTGTCAACGTGGTAGCGTTCACCTCCGACCGTAGCCAGCCGGAACCGACTTGGCCCGCGGACGCTCCCTGGGTACGGGAAGCGAGCCAGCGCGAGATGCTCGATGCGTTCGCGGGCTGGGGCGATGCCCCGCGCGCCTTACTGGAGTGCATCCCGGCGCCAACTCTCTGGGCACTGCATGACCTGCCGGAACTGCCAGGCTACGTACACGGTCGGGTTGCCCTGATCGGCGACGCAGCGCACGCCATGCTGCCGCACCAAGGGGCCGGTGCAGGGCAAGGGCTTGAGGACGCCTATTTCCTCGCCCGGCTGTTGGGCGATAGTCGGACCGAAACAGGCAACCTCCCCGAGCTGCTTGGAGCTTACGACGACCTGCGCCGCCCTCATGCCTGTCGTGTGCAACGAACCACTGTGGAAACCGGCGAGTTATACGAGTTGCGCGACCCCATTGTAGGTGCGGACGAACAGCTGGTGGGGGAAATACTGGCGACTCGTTTCGACTGGCTATGGAACCATGATCTCGATGCCGATGTGGCTGAGGCCCGACTGCGCATGGGCTGGGAGGCGCATGAGCAAATTGCGCTGCGTCAAGGGTAAGAGGCCGTGTCGATAGTGGCTAAGGTTTCGAAGGCGAGTAATTGAAGTGTTTTCTGCGAACGGGTTACGTGATGCACATAGGCTTGCGTTTAGTGCTAGGTGCAAAATATCACTTTGTTTCAGCCGCTAGGCCGACGCCCATGGGAGCCGTTGGATCTGTAAATATAGTTAGATTCTGATCTAAGCACAGGCAGCCACCGCATTGGTGCCAGTGGACCGCAGATACCACGGTAACCCATTAGGATTTCATACATGCTGCGCCAAAGAGCATCGCTAGAGAGAACAATGCAAACCAATAACAAGAGTTCGTTCCGTTACACCTTAATAATCAGCGCTCCCGCGATGACAATCAATACTTCCCTAGCGATCGCCAAACTGGTCAGGACTTGTATTTGGAGGTCCTGCAGCGGTGCCCACTGACGCACATGTCGACGGAGGCGGGATGCCAACGGTCTTTGAAATCACTGTACGGCCTGATGGGGAGAGCTTCGTCTGCCAGCCGCAGCAGTCAGTGCTTCGTGCTATGGAGGCCCAGAACAAGCACTGCCTACCAGTTGGCTGTCGCGGCGGCGGGTGCGGCCTGTGTAAGGTGCGGGTGCTGACCGGTGATTACGAATGCGGGCGTATGAGCTGCAAGCACGTACCGGTAGAGGCCCGCGAACAAGGCTACGCCCTGGCCTGCCGACTGTTTGCCCGTAGCGATCTATGTATCGAGCGTTATTCAAAGCCGTGCTATGAAAATACGGTCGACCCACAACAAAGAGAAAAGGTGACGTCATGAACAAAGGTATAATGCGCCCCGGCCATGTGCAGCTGCGTGTACTGGACATGAGCAAGGCCCTGGAACACTACGTCGAGTTGCTGGGCCTGATCGAGATGGACCGTGACGATCAGGGCCGTGTCTATCTCAAGGCTTGGACCGAAGTTGACAAATTCTCCGTGGTGCTACGCGAAGCCGACGAACCTGGTATGGATTTTATGGGTTTCAAGGTTGTGGATGAGGATGCTCTCCGGCAACTGGAGCGGGATCTGACGGCATATGGCTGTGCCGTTGAGCAGCTACCCGCAGGTGAGCTGAACAGTTGTGGCCGGCGCGTGCGCTTCCAGGCACCCTCCGGGCATCACTTCGAGTTGTATGCAGACAAGGAATATACTGGAAAGTGGGGTGTGAATGAGGTCAATCCCGAGGCATGGCCGCGCGATCTGAAAGGCATGGCGGCTGTGCGTTTCGATCATTGCCTACTGTATGGCGACGAATTGCCGGCGACCTATGACCTGTTCACCAAGGTGCTCGGCTTCTATCTGGCCGAACAGGTGCTGGACGAAAATGGCACGCGCGTCGCCCAGTTCCTCAGTCTGTCGACCAAGGCCCACGACGTGGCCTTCATTCACCATCCGGAAAAAGGCCGCCTCCATCATGTGTCCTTTCACCTCGAAACCTGGGAAGACGTGCTTCGCGCCGCCGACCTGATCTCCATGACCGACACCTCTATCGACATCGGCCCGACCCGTCATGGCCTGACCCACGGCAAGACCATCTACTTCTTCGACCCGTCCGGTAACCGCAGCGAGGTGTTCTGCGGCGGCAACTACAGCTATCCGGATCACAAGCCGGTGACCTGGCTGGCTAAGGACCTGGGCAAGGCGATCTTCTATCACGACCGTGTGCTCAACGAACGATTCATGACCGTGCTGACCTGATGGTTCGGTTCGACTTATTGCAGAGATTGCGCAGATGAAAGAGATCAAGCATTTCATTAACGGTGCCTTCGTCGATTCGGCCAGCGGCCGCACCTTCGAGGACATCAACCCGGTCAATGGCCAGGTGATCGGCCGCGTGCACGAGGCCGGCCGCGCCGAGGTCGACGCCGCGGTCAGGGCGGCACGCGCTGCGCTGAAGGGACCATGGGGGAAGATGACGGTGGCCGAGCGCGCTGAGATTCTGCATCGCGTGGCCGATGGCGTCACGGCGCGCTTCGATGAGTTTCTCGAGGCCGAATGCCTGGACACCGGCAAGCCCAAATCCCTGGCCAGCCACATCGACATTCCGCGCGGCGCGGCCAATTTCAAGGTGTTCGCCGACCTGATCAAGAACGTGCCGACCGAAGCCTTCGAGATGGCCACCCCGGACGGCGCCGGTGCACTCAACTACGGCGTGCGCCGGCCCAAGGGGGTGATCGGCGTGATCAGCCCGTGGAACCTGCCGCTGCTGCTGATGACCTGGAAAGTCGGCCCGGCCCTGGCCTGCGGCAACTGCGTGGTGGTAAAACCATCCGAGGAAACCCCGCTGACCGCCACCCTGCTCGGCGAGGTGATGCAGGCCGCCGGTGTGCCGGCCGGCGTGTACAACGTGGTGCACGGTTTCGGCGGCGATTCGGCCGGGGCCTTCCTCACCGAGCACCCGGACGTCGACGCCTACACCTTCACCGGCGAGACCGGCACCGGCGAAACCATCATGCGCGCCGCGGCCAAGGGCGTGCGCCAGGTGTCGCTGGAGCTGGGCGGCAAGAACGCCGGCATCGTCTTCGCCGACTGTGACCTGGACAAGGCCATCGAGGGCACCCTGCGCTCGGCCTTCGCCAACTGCGGCCAAGTCTGCCTGGGCACCGAGCGGGTGTATGTCGAGCGGCCGATCTTCGACGCGTTCGTCGCCCGCCTGAAGGCCGGCGCCGAAGCGTTGAAGATCGGCGAACCGAACGATCCAGAGGCCAATTTCGGCCCGCTGATCAGCCACAAGCACCGTGAAAAAGTCCTCAGTTACTACCAGCAGGCAGTCGACGACGGCGCCACCGTTGTCACCGGCGGCGGCGTGCCGGAGATGCCGGCGCACCTGGCCGGCGGCGCCTGGGTGCAGCCGACCATCTGGACCGGCCTGACCGACGATTCGGCGGTGGTCACCGAGGAAATCTTCGGCCCCTGCTGCCATATCCGCCCGTTCGACAGCGAGGAGGAAGCCATTGAACTGGCCAACAGCCTGCCTTACGGCCTGGCCTCGGCGATCTGGACCGAGAACGCTTCGCGCGCCCACCGCGTCGCCGGGCAGATCGAGGCCGGCATCGTCTGGGTCAACAGCTGGTTCCTGCGCGACCTGCGCACCGCCTTCGGCGGCAGCAAGCAGTCGGGCATCGGGCGCGAAGGGGGTGTGCACTCGCTGGAATTCTACACCGAGCTGAAAAACATCTGTGTGAAACTCTGAGGAGCTGGCCATGAACGCACCGCAGCAAAGCCCTGAAATCGGTCGCGAAATCCTCGCCGCTGGCTACCGCACCAACCTGCATGATCAGGGCGAAGGCTTCCCGGTTCTGCTGATCCACGGCTCCGGGCCGGGCGTCACCGCCTGGGCCAACTGGCGCGGGATCATTCCGCAGCTGGCGCAGACGCGCCGGGTGGTCGCTCCGGACATGCTCGGCTTCGGCTACAGCGAACGTCCGGCCGATGGACAATACAGCCAGGCGCGCTGGGTCGAGCATGCCATCGGCGTGCTCGACGCCCTCGGCATCCAGCAGGGCGACATCGTCGGCAACTCGTTCGGCGGCGGGCTGGCGCTGGCACTGGCCATCCGTCACCCCGAGCGCGTGCGCCGGCTGGTGCTGATGGGCAGCGTCGGCGTGGCCTTTCCGATCACCGAGGGGCTGGAAATGGCGTGGGGCTACACGCCGTCGCTGGCCAACATGCGCAGGCTGCTCGATCTGTTCGCCCACGACCGCACCCTGGTCAACGACGAGCTGGCCGAGCTGCGCTACCAAGCCAGCATCCGCCCGGGCTTCCAGGAGTCGTTCGCCGCGATGTTCCCGCCGCCACGGCAGAACGGAGTCGACGATCTGGCCAGCAACGAGGCCGATATCCGCGCCCTGCCCCACGAAACCCTGGTCATCCATGGCCGCGAGGATCGGATCATCCCGCTGCAGGCTTCGCTGACCCTCGCGCAGTGGATTCCCAACGCCCAACTCCACGTCTTTGGCCATTGCGGCCACTGGACCCAGATCGAACACGCCGAGCGTTTCGCCCGCCTGGTCGAGAATTTCCTCGCCGAGGCCGACGCCCTCCATTCCTGAGAGAGACCGATATGGACAAGACATTGATCAACGAACTCGGCGACGAGCTCTACCAGGCGATGGTCCAGCGCGAGACCGTGTCGCCGCTGACCAGCCGCGGCTTCGACATCACGGTCGAGGACGCCTACCACATCTCCCTGCGCATGCTCGAACGCCGCCTGGCGGCCGGCGAGCGGGTGATCGGCAAGAAGATCGGCGTCACCAGCAAGGCCGTGCAGAACATGCTCAGCGTGCACCAGCCGGACTTCGGCTACCTCACCGATGCCATGGTCTACAACAGCGGCGAGGCAATGCCGATCAGCGAGCGGCTGATCCAGCCACGCGCCGAGGGCGAGATCGCCTTCATCCTCAAGAAGGATTTGATGGGGCCGGGCGTGACCAACGCCGACGTGCTGGCTGCCACCGAATGCGTGATCCCCTGCTTCGAAGTGGTCGATTCGCGCATCCAGGACTGGAAGATCAAGATCCAGGACACCGTCGCGGACAACGCCTCCTGCGGGCTGTTCGTGCTGGGGGACCAGGCCGTCTCACCGCGCCAGGTCGATCTGGTCACCTGCGGCATGCTGGTTGAGAAGAACGGCCAGCTGCTCTCCACCGGCGCTGGAGCGGCTGCGCTCGGCTCGCCGGTCAACTGCGTGGCCTGGCTGGCCAACACCCTCGGCCACTTCGGCATTGGCCTCAAGGCCGGCGAAGTGATCCTGTCCGGCTCGCTGGTTCCGCTGGAACCGGTCAAGGCCGGTGATTTCATGCGCGTCGAGATCGGCGGCATCGGCAGCGCCTCCGTGCGCTTCATCTGATCGAGGACAGCCTGATGAGCAAGAAACTGAAAGCCGCCATTATCGGCCCGGGCAACATCGGCACAGATCTGGTGATGAAGATGCTGCGTTCCGAGTGGATCGAGCCGGTCTGGATGGTCGGCATCGACCCCGAGTCCGATGGCCTCAAGCGCGCCCGCGAGTTCGGCCTGAAGACCACCGCCGAGGGCGTCGACGGCCTGCTGCCGCACGTGCTCGAGGACGATATCCGCATCGCCTTCGATGCCACCTCCGCCTATGTACACGCCGAGAACAGCCGCAAGCTCAACGAGCTGGGCGTGCTGATGGTCGACCTGACCCCGGCCGCCATCGGCCCGTACTGCGTGCCGCCGGTGAACCTCAAGCAGCATGTCGGCACGCTGGAAATGAACGTCAACATGGTCACCTGTGGTGGCCAGGCCACCATCCCGATGGTCGCCGCGGTATCGCGCGTGCAGCCGGTGGCCTACGGCGAGATCGTCGCCACCGTGTCCTCGCGCTCCATCGGCCCGGGCACCCGCAAGAACATCGACGAGTTCACCCGCACCACCGCCGGCGCCATCGAGCAGGTCGGCGGGGCCAAGGAAGGCAAGGCGATCATCGTCGTCAACCCGGCCGAGCCGCCGCTGATGATGCGCGACACCATCCACTGCCTGACCGAAACCGAACCGGACCAGGATGCGATCACCGCATCGGTCCACGCGATGATCGCCGAGGTGCAGAAGTACGTGCCCGGCTACCGGCTGAAGAATGGCCCGGTATTCGACGGCAACCGCGTCTCGATCTTCATGGAAGTCGAGGGCCTGGGCGACTACCTGCCCAAGTACGCCGGCAACCTCGACATCATGACCGCCGCAGCGCTGCGTACTGGCGAGATGTTCGCCGAGGAAATCGCCAGCGGCACCATTCAACTGCCACGTCGTGAAGCGGCACTGGCCTGAGGAGTAGCACCATGAATCTGCAAGGCAAGAACGTCACCCTGCACGACATGAGCCTGCGCGACGGCATGCACGCCAAGCGCCACCAGATCAGCCTCGAGCAGATGATCGCGGTCGCCACCGGCCTCGACGCCGCCGGCATGCCGCTGATCGAGATCACCCACGGCGACGGCCTCGGCGGTCGCTCGATCAACTACGGCTTCCCCGCGCACAGCGACGAGGAATACCTGCGTGCGGTAATCCCGCGCCTCAAGCAGGCCAAGGTATCCGCCCTGCTGCTGCCGGGCATCGGCACGGTCGACCACCTGAAGATGGCGCTCGACTGTGGCGTCTCCACCATTCGTGTGGCCACGCATTGCACCGAGGCCGACGTCTCCGAGCAGCACATCGGCATGTCGCGCAAGCTGGGCGCCGATACCGTCGGCTTTCTGATGATGGCGCACATGATCAGCGCGGAAAAAGTGCTCGAGCAGGCCAGGCTGATGGAAAGCTACGGCGCTAACTGCATCTACTGCACCGACTCGGCCGGCTACATGCTGCCCGATGAGGTCAGCGAGAAGATCGGCCTGCTGCGCGCCGAGCTGAACCCCGCCACCGAGATCGGCTTCCACGGCCACCACAACATGGGCATGGCCATCGCCAACTCGCTGGCCGCCATCGAAGCTGGCGCCTCGCGTATCGACGGCTCGGTCGCCGGCCTCGGCGCCGGTGCCGGCAACACCCCGCTGGAAGTCTTCGTCGCGGTGTGCAAGCGCATGGGCGTGGAAACCGGCATCGACCTCTACAAGATCATGGATGTGGCCGAAGACATCGTCGTGCCAATGATGGACCAGCCGATCCGCGTCGACCGCGATGCGCTGACCCTGGGCTATGCCGGCGTATACAGCTCGTTCCTGTTGTTTGCCCAGCGCGCCGAGAAGAAATACGGCGTACCGGCCCGCGACATTCTGGTCGAGCTGGGGCGCCGCGGCACCGTCGGCGGCCAGGAAGACATGATCGAAGACCTCGCCCTGGATATGTCCCGGGCCCGCCAGAACCAGAAGGTGAGCGCATGAACCGTACCCTCAACCGCGAGCAGGTGCTGGCCCTGGCCGAGCACATCGAGAACGCCGAATTGCAGGCGCACGATATTCACAAGGTCACCAACGATTATCCCGAGATGACCTTCGCCGATGCCTACGACATCCAGTGGGAAATCCGCCGCCGCAAGGAGGCGCGCGGCAACAAGATCGTCGGCCTGAAGATGGGCCTGACCTCTTGGGCGAAGATGGCGCAGATGGGCGTGGAGACGCCGATCTACGGCTTTCTCGCCGACTACTTCAGCGTGCCCGATGGTGGCGTGGTGGATTGCTCCAAGCTGATCCATCCGAAGATCGAGGCGGAAATCTCGGTGGTCACCAAGGCGCCGCTGCAAGGCCCCGGTTGCCACATCGGTGACGTGATTGCAGCGGTCGACTACGTGATCCCCACCGTCGAGGTGATCGACTCGCGCTACGAGAACTTCAAGTTCGACCTGATCAGCGTGGTGGCCGACAACGCCTCCTCGACGCGTTTCATCACCGGCGGCCAGATGGCCAATCTGGAAGACGTCGACCTGCGCACCCTCGGCGTGGTGATGGAGAAGAACGGTGAGGTGGTAGAACTTGGTGCCGGCGCCGCAGTGCTCGGCCATCCGCTGTCCAGCGTGGCGATGCTCGCCAACCTGCTGGCAGAGCGCGGCGAACACATACCGGCCGGCACATTCATCATGACCGGTGGCATCACGGCTGCGGTATCGGTGGAGCCGGGCGACAACATCACCGTGCGCTATCAGGGGCTTGGCAGCGTCTCCGCGCGCTTCATCTGAGCCATTCGGCCGCCCTGCACGGGCGGCCTCTTCTTCAGGAGACACACCATGCCTATTGCCCAGATCCATATCCTCGAAGGCCGCAGCGACGAGCAGAAGGAGTCGCTGATCCGCGAGGTCAGCCAGGCCATCTCGCGCTCGCTGGACGCGCCGCTGGCCAGCGTGCGGGTGATCATCACCGAGATGCCCAAGGTCCACTTCGGCATCGGCGGCGAGAGCGCCAAGGCCATTGGTCGATGAGCCTGCCTCCTCCTGCACAGAGTCCGGCACATGAGAACAACGAATCAACGCTCGCTGCACTGGGAAGCCGCCTATGCCGCCACCCGTGCGGCCGTGGCACATGCAGAGAAGCTAGGCGTGCGCATTAACGTCTGCGTGGTTGACCACTCCGGCCTGCCGTTGGCCTATCTGCGCATGAACGGCGCCTTTCTACATTCACGGGAAATTGCCGAAGACAAGGCGTACACCGCCGTGAGCTTCGGCTTCCCCACCCGCGACTGGCTCGACGTGCTGGGTGACAACCCGCGCCTGCGCATCGGCCTGCCGAGACGCGAGCGGCTGGTGGTGTTCGGCGGGGGCCTGCCGATCCTACTCGATGGTGAATGCATCGGCGGCATCGGCGTCTCTGGGGCCGACGAGGGGCAGGACGAAGCCTGCGCGGCAGCGGGCTTGGCGGCCATAGGGCATCATGAGGCATCCAGTTTGGGGTAGAGGTAGATTTCGACTTTCGCGCCCGAACGCATCATGCGGCTGGCTTCCAGAAGGAAATCAGCAGCATTGACTGGCCTTCTGATCTCTTTAGGCGGTTTCGGTAATAAGCGGAGCGAGAAACAGATCAGCCGATGGATGCTAGGTCGGCAAGCCCGTTCAGTTTGGCGGTGGCAGATAGACCGTGGGCCAATGGCTGGTTGGCGGCGAGCAATTCCTGCAACTGCACGGCTTGGCCGTCCTTGAGGTTCTCAGCGTTGCGCAGCAGCAGCCAGCGGCTGCGCTTGACCACCACCTTGCGCGCTGTTTTGTTTATCGCGCAGGAGGTTGGCCTGGTCGACGCGAATATGGTCGATCACCTCACGATCGTAGCGCGCCACCCCATGGAACAGGTCGTAGGCCACGTCGGCTTGAGGGCAGTGCCGCTGCACTTCCAGGTCGAAAGCGGCGTTCATGTCCATGGCGACCGCCTCGATATGCTGGCAGTGCTCACCGAGCCACTCGAAGAATGGGCGAATCGCCTGGCCGCTGCATGGCGACAGCAGGGTGTGGGGGTTGGGATGTTTAGCGACTGCCAATCTACCCACTTCCTCGCCTGTTACTAATGAGGAACAAAGTATTCGAACATCGCAATGATATTTCGGGGTATTGTCTGACATCATAAAAACACAAAAGCATCAGCGTGTTATGGGTTTCACGGATATTTATCGGAAAACTTTTTGACTGTCCGGATACAAAATTTCGGGTTAGTAACTCGCTCTTTCCCCAGAATCCGCGGCCGCCCATCATAAAGGCTGGACACGCTGGCCGTTCCATAAACTGGAAGAGGAGTCTCTTCATGAACATCACTGCATCGGAACCGGCGTCCGGGCCCTGGAACCCTAAACGAATTCTGGCCGCGCTGCGCGCCGACGCCAGCATCGGCGAAGTGCTGGCGGGCGCCGACATCGAGGCCCGGTACCTGAACGACTGGAGCGGTGAGGAAGGCGGCAGGCCGCTGGCCTTGGTGCGCCCGCACGACACCGCCGAAATTGCGCGCGTGCTGGCATTATGCCATGCAGGACGCTGCCCAGTGGTGCCGCAGGGCGGGCTGACCGGCCTGGCCGGCGGTGCCACGCCGATAGAAGGCTGCGTGCTCGTTTCACTGGAGCGCATGTCCGGCGTGGTCGAACTGGACCCTGCCTCAGCCACCATGACCGTGCTGGCCGGCACGCCGCTGCAGGTCGTTCAGGAAGCCGCGCAGGCGGCGGGCTTTCTGTTCGCGCTGGACCTGGGCGCGCGCGGCTCCTGCCAGATCGGCGGCAACATCGCCACCAATGCGGGCGGCAACCGCGTGATCCGCTACGGCATGGCGCGCGACCTGGTGCTGGGACTGGAAGCCGTGCTGCCCGACGGAACCGTGCTGTCCATGATGAACAAGATGGTCAAGAACAATGCCGGCCCCGATCTGAAGCATCTGTTCATCGGCACCGAGGGCACGCTGGGCATCATCACGCAGGCCGTGCTCCGCCTGCATCCGGGCGTCTCGGGCGCCAATACCGCGTTGGTAGCCGCGCCCGATTTCGGCTCGGCCATCAAGCTGCTGCGCCATGCGCAGCACCTCCTGGGCGGCCGGGTCAGCGCATTCGAGATGATGTGGCAGGACTACTATGCCGCGGCCACAACCGCCGGCGGCATCGCCGCGCCGCTGCCGGCCACGTATCCACTATACGTGCTGCTGGACCTGCAGGCGGCCGCACCCGAAGAGGATGCGGCGCGCTTCGAGGCGATGTTGGAACACGCGCTGGCCGAAGGCTGGATCGCCGACGCCGCCGTGGCCCAATCTCACACGCAGACCCAAGCCTTCTGGGAACTGCGCGATGCCATCTCCGAGATGCTGCGCACCTTCGCGCCCACCATCAACTTCGACGTGTCCGCGCCCATCTCGGGCATCGAGGAATGCGTGGCCCGGATGCGCGAGGCGCTGGCGCGCGATTTCCCCGGCGTTCGGGCGATCTACTTCGGCCACGTCGGCGACGGCAACGTGCATATCGTGGTGGGTTCGCTGCCGACTGACGACCGCAAGACCGAACAGCGCATCGAGGCCGCATTCTACGCTATCGTGCGCAGCCTGTCGGGATCGGTCTCGGCCGAGCACGGCATTGGGCTGCACAAGCGGCCGTGGTTGCACTACAGCCGCAATCCGGCGGAGCTGTCCTTGATCGCGACGGTGAAGCGCGCGCTCGATCCGCACGGGATCATGAATCCGGGGAAGATTCTGGCGTCTTGAGTGGGGGTGGTGGCGGCGGTCGCCGCCTGATGGGTGCTGCAAGAGATTTTTTGAAGAAAAAATTTACGGTCACCCCGTTTCTGCAATACTGACCAGCGATGATTCTATGGCTTGCGTAAATCTATCCGGCGTCTCGTTTGGGCTGCCTCGCGCCACGATGAGAGTCGCGCCTGGTGATCCTGACAAGCCGGCGGCTTCGAAAGCCGTTTTTTATGTCAGGTTCTTCACCAAGCCGGTGGCCGTTCACGTCATCGGTTGTTCAGCATCGCAAAACCTGGAAGGGTGTTCCGTGGTACAGCTGTAATGGCCGGGTCAGGCGGCGTAGACGACTGGCCCTGCTTCGAATTCCGAGTGGTTGGCAGCGATCGCCCAGGCGATTCGGGCGAACTTGTTGGCCAGGGCGCACACCACTACATTCGAGTGATTCGAGCGGCGTCGCTCTCGTAGCGAACGGACCCAGTCGGCCAGGGCGCCCTGCTGATGCTTCAGGCGCTGCGGCTAGACCCGGGCGCATTGCACTAGAAGTCGCCGCAGATTCTTGTCCCCTCGTTTGCTCATCCCCAGCAAATTGGCTCGACCGCCGGTGCTGTGCTGGCGGGGCACCAGCCCCACCGATGCCGCGAAATCACGGCTGCCGCCATACTGCTTGCCATCGCCATTTCGGCCGATAACAGGCTGGCCGTGATCGGGCCGACACAGGGAATCGTCAGCAAGCGACTCCCCAGGTCATCTTCCTCAAGCTGGGTGGTCATTTCCTTGTCCAGTGATGATTTTGCCGGCACGAACAGCAGGCCAGGGCGGGCAATCTTCTTGTTACGGCCCCTATGGGCTCGCTGGCGCTCCTTTTGGACGCTGAGGGCTAGGACTGCACGCCACACCCGCAGAACGACCTTGCGAGGCGTCTCCTGCGGGATTCTGGAAAGCGTAGCTGTCAGTCCCAGGCTTCATTTTGAAGTGGTTCGGCTGAATCACCACCGCCCCCAGCTTCAACAACAGTCCGCTATGCGGTGATCAAGGCCGCTACTTCCAGTGTGCTTGCGCGATTTCGCTCACCAGCCAGGACCAATAGCCGCAGATCGTGTCCTCATTGGCCACCGCCTCGCGCCACATTTGGCGGGAGAACATCGGATGCTCACCGGCGCCTTCGGGGTTGTACTTATCGTCAAGCTGATCGGCGCTCAGATGCGAGTCTTCATCGTAGCCAGTGTTGATCACCAGGCCCTCATGAAGCTGGCAGACGGGCATGAAGATTTCCGCCTCAGTATCCTCACACACCAGCCGCACGGTCGCCCGATCAGCCGCGAGGACCTTCCACTTCGATCCGGCCATAATCGGCTGGCCATCGCCATCTTCATAAGCAACGTCCTTCTCGGCTTTGAGAACGCACCCGAGGGGTAGGAGAGGGACATCCAGCATGCCACTGTAATCGCCGTCGCTTGGGAATGCCTGATGGCCCTCAGGGGGCGTCAGCCAGCTCTGTTTCTTGGGATCGAACACCATCAGGGTGAAATGCTCGGCACGGTTCAGGGTGACATTCGCATTGAAGGCATTCAGCGCCGCCGTCGCCTGTTGGGAGGGGTAATCCATGACATCAACCTCAACGCCATGGACGCCTACCAGCTCGCGATCTGCCTCGTGGAGATGGATGGTGGCCTTGTTGGGCAGGACATGAACCTGGATTGAGCTAGTCGTAACCGACATGTGAAAACTCCGTTTTTGTTGAAGGTGCAGCGCAATGCTGTCTCATGGGCGCTTAAACCCAAGAGCAGGGAAGTGGGGGCTTAGCTGAGCAGGTGGGGAGTCACATAGCGATCAAGATCCTGATAGGACCAGAAGTCCCAGGCCGCTTTCGCTAATTCCTCGCAGCGGGCTTCAAGGCGAATTTGTTCCGCCTCAACCGTCATGACAACCGGATGTTCGGAGGTAATTCCTGCGCCCGTTGCATCGGGCCGATGCTCGACATACCAACCGTCCGCACGTCGAGGCTGCACGAAAGCCGACCAGCCGCTGATGATCGACAGTCGGCCGAAAGGAGAGTCCAGCCGGGCCTCGACAAGGCCGTGAGCGAAGTCCTGGTGATTGCCGGAAAATCTGCTCCTCGTGACCGACACCACTACGGGTCCGCCGATTTCGCCCTGGTGCTCCAACCAGTCCACGAAGGAGCTGAACTCAATCGACTCACTCATGGCTAAGCCGCTCGGCAACAGCCTTAGGGTTACAGCCGGCGAGACGGCGCCCGTAGATCGTGTAGTTGCGCCAACCATCGTTCAGGCACTCGGTCTGGTGCTCGATCATGTACGCCTGAATACGTTCAACGACATCAGGGTGCAACTCGAACCCGTACTGGGAACTGCTCGGCAAGATGAAGGCCAGCCAATGCTCGCTTCTGGAGCTAGGCATCACGGGCATCGGTACCGGCGTCAGTGCAAGTTCAAGTCTGCAGGCGGTGACGATGGTCAAAGGCGAAAGCTCGGACATCGGGGGCACTCCGGGAGGCTGGTATTGCCCACACTACCGCTGCATTGGTCAAACCCAAGGACTACGCCGCCTCTGCTGCGCGCTTGAAGGTAAGGGGGATATTCGGCCGCTTGCCGTCACGCCGGCCCACGAATTCGTGCATGATTTCCAGCACTGGACCGTTGATAGCCAGAACCTTCATCGCTCGCGTGCAGGCGACATAAAGCAAGTTCATTTCATCCTCGAACTGCTCTTTCGTGTTCTCTGGATTGAACGGCTCGAATGAAAAATCATCGCTCAGCTCAACTGCATCCCACTCCAGCCCCTTCGCCCGGTGCGCTGTGCTGACGGTAAGGGTCGCTTCAAACTCGTCTTTAACCGCCGTGCGGCGTAGCTTGTCGAAAAGCTCCGGGAGGTTGTGGCTGTACTGAGTCACGACGCGAATCGTGCGCAGCATTTCGCTGTCCTGGCTCTCGTTGGCGATCTCTTCGTAGAGGTCGTAGTCTGGGTATTCCTGCAGCAGGCGCTTGTTCTTAATCAGGTCCCTGCGGCCTTTGGCAAGCGAGTGCAGATCCTCGATATCCTGCAGTTGGTAGCTATCGATACCACCTGCCCAGAAGATTTTATCTCCCTTGGCCTGCGCAATCAGGGCCGTTTCGATGACACCGATGACTGTACGGCACAAGACGGTGCGATGCTCCAGGCCCTCGGGCAAGGCCTTCGTCACGCGTGTGGGGTCACCCAGCCCTACCAGGGGACGGTGTTCCCCCTTGAAGTGCAGAATCATGTTGGCCACCTTCGCAACTGCCGGTCCGAACCGGAAGCTCTGCGTGAGGTAGTGCGTCTCGGCCTCGTCGAGCCAGTGAGCATCAAGTGCATCGACGGCTCCCCTGAAGCGGTACAGCATCTGGTGGCCGTCACCGCACACAACAACACCCATACCGTAGCGCGCTTGGTCAGCAAGAATGCCGGCCAGCAGCGGGTTGATATCCTGCGCCTCGTCCGCCAGCACAATATCGAAACGCTTCGACAGATCTGGGCGGGTGAGCGCCCACGCCTTCTGGTACCCGTCGTGCGTTTGGTGCACAGCCGTATCGCGGACATCGAGCATGCGTTTCCAGAGAAGATCGGCGCTTGCGACGATCTTTCCTGCGGCGCGCTTCATGCGCTCATTCTTGAGCCTGCTTGACGGCACATGATCGAGCGAAATGCTGTCATCTGCACTCGCCAAAAAGGCATTCAGAGTGTCCTGCACAGCGCGCACGAATTCCCAGTTCTGGCTTGAAATCGCGCGGGCGATATCAGTCAGCCTCAGATTCCCGGTGAGCTTATGCCGATACTTTGCTCCCATCGCGCCATAGGCAAGTCCGTGTGATGTCTTGCATGTCACATGGAGGGGGAATTTTTCCTTGGCCGTTACCTCGACGCTCTTGTTGTAACAGAGGTACAGGATTCGTTGCTGGGGACGCGCCTGGGCATACCCAACCAGCGTGGTTGTCTTACCAGTACCGGCGAATGCGACAAGCTTGATCAGGCGAGCAAGCGAGCTAATCGCGGGCTGTTGCTCGTGCGTGAATGCGAATGACATGGTTACTCCTCCTGAGCTGAGCTAACTATGCCTCGCTCAAAAGGAAACCCAAGCGTAAAGCCATTATCGGTCCAAGAAAGTGGCGCAGAAAGGTTGCTCACAGCCTGCAAAGTAGGCCTACACCATAGGCGGCAAAACTCTTAACGCTAACCTCAAGCTCATCCGCGCCCTTGAACGCATTTCGCCGCAATCATCCTTTAGAAACGGACAAGTCGCATGTCAACGGCCTTCAGAAAGACAGGGTTGACGCCCGCTAGAACCAACTGCCGGTACTCATGGATCATCACTGGGCTTTCTCATAGCAACGCTCTGCCTTCTCTTCCTGGCCAGCCTCGCGGGCCGCATTGCCGTCCGCAAGCCATTGGCTTGCCTTCACCTCGGCATCCAAGGCGCGCTCAGCCACGGTCTTCGCGTCGGCTTTTTCGGGCATGCTGATTTCCCTCAAGAGTTAGTTTCTTGGTGGCTATCCCAGCCCAGCCACCATTCGTTGTGCTTCCAGAAATGCTCCGCGTAGGGATTGGCATCGCTGCCAATTCCAGCGGCGGCAGCTGTATAGCCCTCATCGAATGGAAGCTGTTCGGACGCCGACCATGAGTGGATCACCCAGCCGTCAACCTCGCACTTCGCCTTGGCGGACTCAAACCTCTCGCCAGAAAGATTCTCGACCAGTTCTGTATGCGGTCTGTAGACCGGGCCGTTGGCTTCGATGCGCGTCAACTCAAGTGATAGATTGATCATTGATCGGTGTTTCCCCTCAACTTTCCGGCTTGTAGCCGGAGTACCCCTTGGGGGGCAAAATCAGTTGCTGAGCATTGACGCCATGAGCCTTTCGCTCCCGCAGATACATTTCGACTAAAGCCCCTTCTTTCAAACGATCAGCGAAGGCCACAATTTCGTGAAGCTGTTCGAGCGTGGCGTCGTACATATTGTGAGCCAGGCCAATTGAATCAGCG
Source organism: Stutzerimonas decontaminans (assembly GCF_000661915.1). Taxonomy (NCBI): domain Bacteria; kingdom Pseudomonadati; phylum Pseudomonadota; class Gammaproteobacteria; order Pseudomonadales; family Pseudomonadaceae; genus Stutzerimonas; species Stutzerimonas decontaminans. The sequence continues at coordinate 87,502 of NZ_CP007510.1, forward strand.
TCCAGCTCCTGAACAGCTTGCTCCAGGTGATGGGATAGGTCGTGCTTTTCAACATCACTCACTGGTTGTGCCCTCCGGGCGAGTTTTCCTTTAACGATTCAGCAGCCAAGCAGCTTTACGTATTGCAGTGCTGGTAGCCCCGACTCCTTATCCTTGGTTTTTTTGGGGTTGTCACCGAGGGCCCGTCCAGCCACTTTCTGGGAAGCGATGTTATCGGCGCCGACAATTGCCTCGACGTAAAAGCCAGGGACCAGGAGTTTTGGTGCCAAACCCTTTTGCAGTTCGATCATGCTTGCTTGAACCACTTGAGTAGCAAGACCTTGGCCGCGATACTCGACACCAGTTGCGTAACCGACCCCAAAGCAGGGCTTCCCATTGATCGGCTCAGCCAGTACGTAAACCGCATAGGCTTTTGCTGTTGCGCCCGTAACAAGGGCATAGGTAAGCCGCTGCGTACCTGGCTCAGGCGTGTCATGCAAGACGTAAAGCTCTGGATGACTTTCACAAGCCGTGAGCTTGATTTCACCAGTGCGTAGCGCTTCCTGAAAGCTAACGAATCCGACATGTGGATCAGCAATCGCTGGCATTTCTTTAGTCTCCTTATTGAGAGTTTTGCGGACCTAAAACTCGCTTCCTTTGGCCTCTGCCCAGCGGTAAATCCGCCTAGACGGTTCCGAGTAGTTTTCCTCTCTATTCGAACAGTGCCATGACGCGAGCCAGGGCATCTTCAATCACAACATCAGGTACAGCCTCAACGCGCTTTGCGCCACGGGCTTCCAAGTCAACTGAGCGAATCTGATTACACAGAATCACGCCCTGCGTCTCGGTGCCGGCACCGCTTAGCGTGACTGCAAAACCAGCGTAACGGGCAAAATCACCGCCTTGGGTAATCGGCGCAATCACTGCAAGGCCGGTCGCGTTGTAGGCTGCCGGAGTCAACACCAGGGCCGGGCGGAAATCGCCCTGCTGTTCACGCCCCGCAGTAGGGTTCAAATTCAGGCGGACAATATCGCCGCGACATTCCTTGCCTCGCTTCACGCCTCACGCCCCACTGGCTGCATTGCATTCCACGCAGCAAGCTCTGCTGGCTCCTGGGCGCTAAGGTCGCACTGAGCCATCAGGTCAGCCAGTTTGTAGTGCGGCTTGGCCTTCGCTGGTTTCAGTGTCATCACTTCACCCGTGAAATCGAGGTTCAGCACATTGCCCACGTCGATGCACATTTGCTTGAGTACGGTGGCGGGCAGGCGAATCGCCGCGCTGTTGCCCCACTGTAGAACTTTGACTTCCATAAGCACCTCGCTATGTAGATACATTGTAGATACACGCCATGAGAAACACAAGGCCTATGTAGATACAATGTTTCTACAATGCCAGCTCGTAAGCTCGACGTATAGTCTCCTGATCCACTGTCAGATAAGGCTTGCTGTGATCGAGACACTGGTGCCCAAGGATCGCCTGCACCGTATCAACATCGCCTGTAGCGGCAAGCACTCGCGCCGCCAGCGTTCGCCGGCCTGAGTGACTGCTGCAGCCCTTCACCCCGGCCTGCTTGTAGAGGCGGGTAATCGTCTGCTGTAGAGCGTCACAGGCGCGATAGACCTCTGGCCCTGAGTCCAGCATGCGATGCTTGAACGCAAGCTCAAACGCTTGCCCTTTGTGCGTCATCACCAACCGGCTATCTGGACGCAGGCCGCGATACTCAGCCTCGGAACTGATGCCCCAACTGCGTTCGCGTCGAACGGCTATCCACGCCTCAATGGCGGCGATGCACTTGGCATGGGTCAGGTGAATATTTCGCGCCCGGCAGCCCTTTGTTATCTCAGCCCGTAGGTAGACCTCGGGCCGGATCGCGCCACTGGGATAGAGCACATCGGCTACTTCAAGCAGCGCAAGCTCGGTCACGCGAACGCCCGTGGTGTGAGTCACCCACAAGAGCATCACATCCCGCTCAGGCATTCGGCCTGTCACAGATGCAACTCGAAGAAGGTGTTTGAACTGTCCTGGTCGAAGGGATGTTGCGCGGCGGGTAGCGGTGGCCATGTGATTCTCTCTGTCAGGATTGGCGACGATTCGCTATGAGTCCTGAGAGAGTTGGCGGCGGGCCTCCTGATTAGCTTACAGGCCCGCGTGCCGTGGTGTTATAGGAAAATCAGTTATCGCTACCACACCACGGGCATACGACGCGGTAATCCTCGTCGTCCCGGTCTTCCTTGAACGGAACGCCTGCCGGCATGTTGTAGTCCTTGAGAGGGAAGCCCTCTCCCGTGTTTATGGCGTCGAGCTGGCTCTTGTCCAGGTTGACGTAAGGTAGATCGACCTCGACTGTTCGGCCGCATTCTTCGTAGCAACTGATTTGGTGCAGGGCCATGATGCCTCCTCGTGGGAACTGATCGCCCGAGGCTACAACCGACTGGCTCGGGCAATCAACGACAATCCACTGATAAAAAAGGCCCTGGAAATTTCTGTAGCGATCCGCCGCGTTCTCACTGCCGACGCACGGGGAGCTGTTTGACGGAGCTGGCCCGGTGGTCATCCAGGGAGTTGTAGTAAATGTCCAATGTGGTTCTCATGCTCTCGTGGCGCAGATCTGCCTGCAGATCCTTTGCATCACGCAGCGGTGCGTCGAAGGTTGCTGAGGTGTGGCGCAGCCAGTGCAGAGATGCATCACGGAGACTGTCGATTTCCGCCTCGTTCCAGGAGTCGTGTTTCATCCGTTCGATGGCTTGGTTAAACACGCCCTGGATGAGCAAACGAATTTGCCGATCACTCAACCCGGCGCGGCCATTGAGGGCCTGCAAAAGTGGCGTGCGCTCTCCAGGGGCCGGTGTAGGCGAGAGGCCAAGGTGGCGCCGGTATCGAGCCATGTAGGTGTTCATGTAGTCGTCGCGAACGCTGATTTTGGCAGCCTTGTTACCCTTGCCGACTACATGGAAGAACCAAATCCCCTGCCCGTTGCGCCGGAAATCACCCATTGTTGGCTCCCAGTTATCCCGGCCGACTAGATCGGACACCCGCAAGTACATTGAGAAGATGGTGGCCAGGATGAACAGGGTGCGCTCATGTGCGTCATCGGCATCAGCCATTCTCTCGGCGGTTTCGATCACGTAGTCCCACTGCAGGGGTGTAAGCGACCTGCTACCGACCTCCCAGGTATTTCGCTGCTTGTACTTCGACTTCTGTTTGATTGCCCGAAAAGGATTCGCCTCGGTGAAACCTTCGTCATTGGCGTGCTGATAGAAGCTGCCGCAGACGGCAAAAATCTGCGCCACGGTGCCCTGAGATGGGGTGTATTTTTTTTCCTGGCAGGGCGTTCCTGAATCGACTTTGGCGCGCTTTGGCGCAACCACATTGAACGGGCGCCATGCCTCGTTGACCTGATAGACATCACTGTCTTGGGCCTTGCGTCCGCCGATGCGGTTGAAGCGCGACTTGACCACCGGACCGACCCATCTAAGAGGAGGATTCAGACAGAACTCCATGAAGGCCTCGGCATCGACGCGGGTCAGATCCAAGATGGGTTTGCGACGGATCAGCAGCGACCATAGCAGCAAGCGCTCGGCATGCGTTCTGTAGGAGTTGAACGTGGTTTCGTTGCCGGCGTAGGAGTTGAGGAAGCTGCGAACGACTTGGTAACCATCTACGGCTCGAAGCTCGGCCGGAAATGCTTGAAGGTAATCGCGAACGGCCGGTAGCTCAGCGTTGAGGTTCAGGTGATTGAGGGCCTGAAATCTCTGGTACGTCTCGAACAGTGGCGCAGGCAAGGTTTTGTTTGGGCTCGGCATAGGACATTCCAGGCGATGAGATCTGTCCTGATTCTGCTGTGCAGCGGCCTTCTGTGCAATATCCGAGTCTGGTGATTATCGGATATTGCATATCTCAAGTTCCACTCTACGACCGCTGCCACTCCATCAGAATGGCCGGCACCAGGTCAGCTTGGGTTCCCTTGGATCGTTGTTATTGTGAGTACATCACCCGCAGCAACGAGACACCCATGCAAGCCAAAGACATCAAGCCCAAGGCTCCACACACGAAGCTGCGCATGCTCGATCTGATCGAGCGCGGAATCATCATTGCCATCTCGCGCCTCACGGTTGACCAAGTGGAGACAGATCACGGCTGGGTCGTGCAAACGATGGCCATCGGCGCGACTCACGATACGCCATCCGCCTTCCCGGTGGTCGTCATCGATCAGCATGCTGACGATTGCGAGGCCATGAAGTACGCCGTATCGATCTTTGATGCATTGAAAGCCCGAGGCTTGCTCAGCTCGGATCAAGCTGCTCGGTATCGACGCGCCCTGATCACGCTCGTGCCGCAAACATCCAGGACTGAGGGTTGAATTCATGACCACTACAGATAGCCAGCCTGCACCGCATGAGCTGCTTCGTGAGGAGTTCTGTGCATTGGCCAAGGCCGTTCGCCTGAGCAACCACGGCCGACGCTGGAATGTTGAGCTAGGCGAGCATTATTCGGCTTTCTCGGACGCTGAAACGGCAGAGCTTGCCCTTCGTGACGTGCATCGTGCTGCGGTAAATAACGCTCTCTTCTTTAACGATCCTGTGCAGTCTGGCTCGCTCTACGGCACAACCACCCTCCCCCCGGCCCATGTGCTCGATCAGTACCCGGACCTGATCGAACTGTTCCCGAATGCCGTTGCGATATGACGCTGGCCTCTTCTCGGAGCCCGCCTATGCGGGCTTTTTTGTACCTGCCGTAAAAAACGCTTATAAGTCTTTCCACGTAAGCTTTTTAGCTCTAATCAACGTTCGCGTATGACGCAGACTTGATTTAGAACGCACACCGTGTAAAGTCTCACCAAAATCACTCAAGGAATCGACATGGAAAACACCCGACCGCCCTACCCTAACTACGATGAGATCGCTTACGCGCCTCAGTTTGCCGCCGACTGCCTAGGCATCTCTCAGCGCGCACTGCGCCTGGTCGAAGACGAGCCAGGAATAGAGATTCGCCGGATCAGTAGCGGCTCGGTTGCGCGTCGTGTGTACTCCCCTGCTGACCTGTTCCAGATCGCTGCCATGCGCCGCAGCAAAGGTCTTACCCGGACGCTCAAGCGGCCGATGACGATCTCCACATACGTGCAGAAAGGGGGTACGGCCAAAACCACCAACTGCGTGAATTTGGCCATCTATTTGGGGTTCATGGGGCTGAAGGTCCTGATCATTGATAATGACCCACAGAGCGATGCAACGGAGATGCTCGGCTACTATCCCGACCTCACCCCGGAAGAGCTGGAGGACCTTGGAATTCCGGCAGATCGCGGCGTAGACGGAAGCCTTGGCAACGTGCTGGGCATTCGGGGACTTTTCGCCCCCAAATCCCTCGATGAGATCATCAAAAAGCCTTTTGGTGAATATGGGCCTCACCTCATCCCATCGGAGGAGCAGCTGGAAGAGCTGGAGATTGGCATCAATGCATCGCAGAACCACGACTACCGCTACGCCACCCTCATCTCGAAGGGGCTGAAAGGCGAGTTCCCCGGTGTGGACCTGCACTCTTATGATGTGATCATTTTCGACAATGCCCCTACAGCATCCCTTATGACTCGCAACAGTCTTGTCGCTTGTGACTTGATTGTCTGCCCAATCAGGATGGATAAATTCTCCTCGCGCGCCCTCGCCCGACTGGGTGACCGCCTTCGCGCTTCCCACGAGGAGTACGGTCGCACCCCGGCCGTAGCAGCCATTCCTACGATGTTTATCAAAAATCGCCCACGGGCCATGGAACACCTGGCGAAGCTGGAAGATGTTTTCCCTGGGTGCGTTACGGAATCGAAGCTGTATATGTCCGAGGACTACTCCAAGGCCCTCGAACTGGGCCTGCCGATCCTTACCTGGAAGGGTGCTTCTGACAATTCCGCTGGCGCCATGCGGTCTGTTTACAGTGAAATTCTTGATCGACTGATTGCGCTGAGCTAATCAGGTCACCACAACGGAGGTTCAGATGCCCAAGAAGGTGCGGCCTTTCGGCCAGGACCGGCCCTCGGTCGAGGAGCTGCAGCAACTGCAGAAGCAGGAGAGTGCAAGCAAGATTCCACCGGCGAGCCTTGGAGTCACGCTTGACGACATTCTCAAGGCAAAAGGTCAGCAGCAGTCCGCTGATGAACATTCTGCAAGCGCTACCGCCCTCCCCCAGCATCCTAGTGCTGATGAGCATGCTGATCAGGGTGACGCGACCGTAGCTCCCCTCTCCCGCATTGTCGTTAATCCTGAGATCCAACCGCGCCTCGCGCGTACCGACGATCAGCAGGAGCGTCTTACGACCTCGATTGCTGTAGCAGGCAAGATCACCAGACCAGTTCTGGTTAGGTTGCTGGGTGACGGGAATTTGGAGCTGCTTGGCGGCTATGGCAGATACCGAGCAGCCGCAGATCTTGGCTGGATATCGATTCCAATCCGAATCATCGAAGCTGATGACGCTGAGGCCGAAATTCTTGCGGTCGCCGACAACGAAGGTCATACCGACTTAACGGACTTCGAGAAGGGCCGGCAATATGCAAAGATCCTGAGCCGAGGCAAGATCAAGAATCAAAGGGCGCTAGCTTCTAGGCTTGGTGCAAGCCTAGCGTCCGTAACCCGCTGCTTGTCCTTCATGAAGCTTCCGCCCCATGCGATTCAGTATCTCGAAACCCACCCTTCCCTGGTTGGCGGCCGCAGCATTGCTGACTTTGTAACGGCCGGCGAATCTCATCCAGATCTGGTTTTGCAGGCGCTCCAGAAGATCGAAGAAGAAGGCATCAGCCAAGAAGCGGCGTTAAGGTGGATCGAGAAGACCATTAAGGACGATAGCAACAAGCAGAGATCGCCTAGCTTTAGCACCTCTGAATTGACGTTGGGTAATGGACGCGCTGCATCAATGACGGTGAGGAAGAATACGATCAGCCTCAAGCTTCCTAAGGACCTGGACATGAGCGCGGCTCAGGAAGTGATCCGCAAGGCTATTGAATCGATCCAATAGCCAGCTTTATCGAAGCACTACCTTGGCCCCGCTCATGACGGGGCCTTTTTTTTCACCGTGAAACACTGTAACCGTCCGCCGAACCCATCTCCCCGCTTCTTCCCGATAACGGCATGGTGTGCACCTATTTTTGGTGGACACCATTTCAAGCCACTTTCTGGAGGGTTTCGTGTCTCGACAGCGCCGTACATTCCCCAGGGCTTTCAAGGCCCAGGTCATCGAAGAGTGCACCCAGTCCGGGGCTTCCGTCGCCGGCGTGGCGCTCAGTCACGGGCTCAATGCCAACCTGGTGCATAAATGGATTCGCAAGCAGCGCGAGCCGCTACCGGTCGTGTCTGCACGCTTTGTCCCTGTGCCGCTCGGCATCCTGTCTACCGAGCGTGCCAGCTCTGACGGACTGACGATACGAATCGAAATCCCCTACCACGCCGGCAGTCTGTCGGTGCACTGGCCGGTGCAGGACGGAGAGGGCTGTGCACGTTTGCTGCGCGGGCTGCTCGCATGATCCGCATCGACAGTATCTGGCTGGCCACCGAGCCGATGGACATGCGCGCCGGCACCGAGACCGCCCTGGCCCGTGTGGTTGCGGTGTTCGGTGCGGCAAAGCCGCATTGCGCTTACCTCTTTGCAAATCGCCGCGCCAACCGCATTAAAGTGTTGGTGCATGACGGTGTGGGGATCTGGCTGGCCGCTCGGCGATTGAACCAGGGCAAGTTTCACTGGCCAAGCATCCACCGCGGCTCGGAAGTCGAACTCGACACCGAGCAACTTCAGGCCTTGGTACTTGGCTTGCCTTGGCAGCGGATGGGCTCGGGCGGATCGATCACGGTGCTGTAGTACCTGCCATTAGCCCATCGCTCAATCGCCGCTGATTAGCTGCTTTTGCGACAATCAGCGGCATGACTTCCGCACCCAATCTCAACGAGTTGACACCTGAACAGCTGCGCGCCTTGGCCGCGCAGTTGCTGTCGCAAGTCGACACGATGGGCAAAAAGATCCACCGCGATCAAGCAGTGATCGAGCAACTCACCCACGAAATCGCACTGCTCAAGCGGTACAAGTTCGCCAAGCGCAGCGAGCAGCTGAGCCCCGACCAGATCAGCCTGCTTGATGAGCTGATCGATACGGACATCGCGGCCATCGAGGCCGAACTCAAGGCGCTGAATCCTGCACCTGCCGCCCAACCCCGCCAGCAGCCCAAGCGCACCGCGCTACCCGCCCAGTTCCCGCGCACCCTGATCCATCACGAACCGGACAACACCCAGTGTGCCTGCGGCTGCCAGCTCAAGCGGATCGGCGAGGACGTCAGCGAAAAGCTCGACTACACGCCGGGCACCTTCACAGTGGAACGACACATCCGTGGCAAGTGGGTCTGCGACCAGTGCGAGACGCTGATCCAGGCACCGGTGCCGGCCCAGGTGATCGACAAGGGCATCCCTACTGCCGGCCTGCTGGCTCATGTCATGGTGGCCAAATACGCCGACCATCTGCCGCTGTACCGGCAAGAGAAGATCTTTGGCCGTGCGGGTCTGGCTATCGCGCGATCGACATTGGCACAGTGGGTCGGACAAACCGGCGTGCAGCTCCAACCCTTGGTCGACGCCCTGCGCGAAGCGGTACTGGCGCAAGGCGTAGTCCACGCCGACGAAACCCCCGTGCAGATGCTGGCTCCAGGCGAGAAGAAAACCCACCGGGCTTACGTCTGGGCCTACTGCACCACGCCCTTCGCCGACCTGAAGGCGGTGGTCTATGACTTCAGTCCAAGCCGCGCCGGCGAACACGCACGTAACTTCCTCGGCTCTTGGAGCGGCAAGCTGGTCTGTGATGATTTCGCGGGCTACAAGGCCAGCTTCGAGCAAGGCATCACCGAAATCGGCTGCATGGCCCACGCGCGACGCAAGTTCTTCGACCTGCACGTAGCTAACAAAAGCCAGTTGGCCGAGCAGGCGCTGCACTCGATCGCCGGCCTCTATGAAATCGAACGGCAAGCGCGCGACTTGAGTGCTGAGGATCGATGGCGGATACGACAGGAACAGTCCTCACCGATCCTCAACGTGCTGCATGAATGGATGCTGGCCCAGCGCGATCAAGTACCTGAAGGGTCAGCGACCGCCAAGGCGCTCGACTACAGCCTTAAACGCTGGAAAGCGCTGACGCGCTACCTGGATGACGGCGCCGTGCCCATCGACAACAACTGGGTCGAGAACCAGATCCGGCCGTGGGCGCTTGGACGCTCGAACTGGCTGTTTGCCGGCTCGCTACGCAGCGGAAAGCGGGCGGCGGCGATCATGAGCCTGATCCAATCGGCGCGCCTTAACGGTCACGACCCGTACGCCTACCTGAAAGATGTGCTGATGCGCCTGCCGACGCAACGGGCGAGCGAGATCGAGCAACTCCTGCCGCATCAATGGGTGCCTGCCTGAGCCAAGCAGCCACAGCGGTGTATCACCCCAAACAGCCTACCCGTAATAGTCTCGCACTGATTTTTATGCGTGCAGCGTGTGATACAGAGTAGGCGTGCAGCATGTGATACAGCCTACCCGTGCAGCATGTGATACAGCTTCGGAAGATGACTTGGCTGGACGCTTACGAAACACTGCCCGTTATTATCGACTGAACCCTCACTTTAAGTGGCATATCGCCACCCCCAACAATCAACCACCCCGCCCTGCCCCGCCCTGATCTGCTGCTGCGTTTGTTTCACAGTGAAACAGGCAGGTCGAGCGCAGCATGCCCGCGCATTTGAGCGCCCACTTGCTGATGCTGATTATGATGGGCTGATGTGAAGTCAGGAGATGCAGCCTTATCAGTGTTTCACTGTGAAACAGTGACAAGGGTGGAATTGCTGATGCTGCCAAATTGGATGCCGTCTGGCATAACGCCTCAAGCGTGGACGGCCAATTGCCGTATTGGCAGTGCGTTGAGCATGCTCACTCATAGTAAAGAACTTCGAGCGCCGCCGTTGCCATAGCGGCATGCATTCGACGACGCACGAGGCCAAACTATTTTTTAAATCGACAACAAAGCTGCAGGATTCCAGCGCACGTAGCTAAAAAAAAACTCCAACATGACCTCTCTCACCACAAAGAGGACAGTCATGGAAAGCGCGCTGAAATTCGATGAAGAAGCCTTCGCACCTAAGGAACGTTGCAGCGATCTGAGCCTGCCGCTGGGATTGCGGGTAGGGCAGAGCACAATGAAATCGATCCTGGAAGATTTCATAGTCACGAGCGAGCAAGGGTTCAGCTTCACGAACGGGCCAGTAGTAGAGGTCATATCGGCGAATGATCTGTACCCAGAGGTACAGCACATTCTGCTGGCCTTCGACGAAACAAACACCCTAGATGCAGCTTGGCTGACTATGGACGCTGCTGCGTATGAGCGCATGAAGGCAAAGCTTTCGCAGGTCCTGGAGGTGATAAACACCAACGATCCAATACGAGGCAGCAAAAGCGTGCTGTTCAAGCTTGACGATGGGCAGCTAGAGCTTCACGCCCCGTTGTTTAGCCAAGAAATGACACTTGGATACAGCACCAAAAAATTTCATTTAGCAAAAATGTCTAAGACGATGCTTATTTACGAATAAATGAGGTGAGTTGAACGAACGGCATATTAAAATATCAATATAATGTGCCTAGAATTATTAGATGATGGCACGATGCTATCCGAACTTTTCGGAGGCGACCATGGAACAGCCAACCAAAAACAGTACACAGATTTCTCATCGGGCGATCTCTCGATTCGAGAGCATGCGCTTGGCGGACACCATAACCCGTAATGACCTTATTGACGCTTCCACTGCTGAGCTGTACGCCGCCGTGGTGGAACACTGGAGAAAATGCACACCCTGCGCGAAACGAGAACTCCTAGAATCCTGCTGCAGTCCCATCAGGGATAATGCCAAGTTAATGCAGAAAATATTTGACACCACCCAGTCTGACATGATTCGCCTGGCCTGAAAGCACCCCGCACAAGGTGGCCTTTCAAAGCTGAGCGATCACATCAGCCAGCGTGCCGCAATGTTGCAATTGCTGACTGAGCAAGAGGTTAGTCACCATGAAGAAAAAGTCAGAGCCTAGCGTTGTGCATTCATTCCCTTATTGGGTCGAACCGCCCGCGCCGGGACAAGATCTCCGAAGCATCGAATGGTGTGTAATGGAGGTCCTGTCTGATAAAACGCTGAGGATCGTCGAAACAAACCCCGATCCTAAGGAACTTGAGGCACTGATCACAGCCCTTGAGAAAGAGGGGGTTTGACCTGATGCGCGGCAAGCCCCGCCGTTCAGGGCCGGGTAGGAATCTCCGGTTTTCATGCCGGGGAGGATGTCAAGGGTAGATACAAACAACGAAGCACAATGAAGACTAATCAAAGGCCGCTCCACGCGGCCTTTTTCATTTGATGGAAACCTACCAAAAACTGGTAGGTTTAAAGCACCGGATCATGTTGTTGGCTGATAACGTAAGTCCATCACCTAGCCGGGCTCCGCATCATGGTCACACAGTACGAAATTCATCCTTACGCCAAGCTGTTCCCTATGATGCAAGAAGATGAATACGTCTCATTCTGTTCCGATATCAATACCAATGGCTTGCGACATCCTATCGTTCTGTACCAGGGCAGGATTCTTGACGGGCGTAATCGTTATAGGTGCTGCTGTGATCTCGATATTGAGCCAGCGACGGAGGAGTACACAGGAGACGACGCGTTAGGCTTCGTGCTGTCGTTAAACCTCTATCGTCGGCAACTGAGCGTTGCGCAGCGAGCATTGATCGCTGCAGAGGTTTCCTCTTTGAAGACCGGAGATGAAGAGGCGAGCATTACGATTGAGGACGCAGCAACCATAATGGGCGTTAGCCCCAGATCCATATCTTCAGCTTGCAAGGTCGTTCCCCAGGGCGTGCCCGAGTTGCTAGACGCTGTGAAGTCGGGCGAAATCAGTATTTCAGCTGCAGAAAGAATCAGTGGACTGGAAGACCAGGAACAAAAAACACTTTGCAACGATGGACCCAAAGCCATATGCAAAGCTGCGAAGCAAATGCGAGAGAAGAACAGGCCGGCCCCCAAGGCTGCAAGTAAACCCATAACTGCACCATCGCTAAGTGATGCAGTCGAATCCAATCCTGCATCATTCGATGCATCTACATTTGATACAGAGGCCGCATCAGACGATTTGCTTCTGCCAAAAGTGAAGTCTTCGTCCAGCACCGAGTTGCTATTTGCACTCGCGAAGGAAGCCATGGAGCAGGGGTTTGAGGCAGAGACATTGGTCGGCCAGATTCTGGATGAGGTAGAGCAAGGATTGGATATGCAATTACTGCTGTATACATCCGAGGCCATGAGCCTTCTGTACCCACGCCTTAAAGCTATGTCGTTCAGGCGGTAAAGCTTGCTTGGGTTATTTCTGGTCCGTGGTTAGATGAAGCTGAACAGAACAAGCGATCCGACGAAACCAGAAGACATCAAAGAGGGCGAGTACCACTCGTGAACACAAATGAACATATTTCAGCTGACACGCGGTAAACTTTTGTATGCAGGCATTTTTGCTTTCGGCATGCTTGCGACCTACGGATGCCTTACTCTTGTCGGGTTTGGCTCACACGCAAGCTAATTGCGCACACCCAACATAAGGAAGGATTAACGATGTCCCTCATCACTGAATACCGCCAAACCGAGGAAGCTATCAAAGAGCTTCAGGCCCGCCTGGCGAACATGAGCAATGATGAACGCCTGATCAAGGAAATGGAATTCGAAGAGAAGCTGCGCGGTCTGATGGCCGACTACAACAAGTCTCTACGTGACATCATCGCAATCCTGGACCCCGATTCCCGGCAGCGTCCAGCTGCTGCGGTGCCCAAGAAGCGTGGAGAGCGTAAGGTCAAGACCTACGTGAATCCCCACACCAATGAATCAATCTCCACCAAAGGCGGCAACCACAAGACCCTGAAGGCATGGAAAGCCGAACACGGCAGCGATGTGGTTGAAAGCTGGGTTACCGAATGACCGTAAAGGTAAAACAAAAAAGCCAGCGCTAAGCTGGCTTTTTTGTTTCTATTCTTTCGCTAAGTTTCAGTAGATTTCAAATAACCTTATTGTGCTCGGCTACAAGTTCTTCCTCCTTGATCTCCCCGCTATCGAGCGCTACCTTTAGTGCTGCGTTAAGCTGTTTGGTCTTATGCATGTAGACCGCTGCCCCTCGACACATAGGGTTATCGCCACCGTCAGCAACGTCAGCGTGCTTGCGGCAGTTGGGGCGATAAAATAGGTCGCCTTTCATTTCAGACAGATGATGCCGGCGAATACTCAATGCTTCAGCATCACGGTTACTTTTCAGAAACGGGCACTCATTGCATATCTCTTTTACAGAGCAAATGTGCTTTAAGATGTTTTCCATACAGGCTCTCCAGTCAATGCCTAGATCGACTGTACGGCCAAGCTGCTATATCCCAAGCCATTGGGTTTCTGGTCATCTAGGATAGATTTAAGAAAAACCGGAGGTGTCCATGAATAGCTCAGTCGCACTCAATCAGAATCCAACTCTTGCCCAGATCAATCACCAGCTAATGCGATTCAGCTTGCCAGTGATCCCGCGCGAAAAGATCCAGGTAGTTCTTGCTCATGCTGATCGCGGTAAGTTGATCGCCTCGCTCAACCAGCTCGATGACCCGAACGCATTGGAATATGTCAGATCCTCGCTAACAGCCGCGCAAATACTGTCGGCCAATGAGGAAGATGATCAAGGCGGTATGGATGGCCAAACTAACGATGATGACCAGAGCCGTAGCCAGCGTGACGAGAACAATCTGCTGAGTGATCGTGCGAAGTTCCACGTCTACGGTGGCAAAGCCGCGCTATGCTTTGAAGCCGATGTTACCCGTGGTGGGGTGCCAACCATTGCACTCGATGCTGCAAGTTCAACGGGACCGCGATCCTACAACTGGGGGCAGAAAACTCGCATTCAGATGACGCGAGCTGAGCTACCCGTGGTTGCGGCCGTACTGCTCGGCGCTCGCCAATCTTGCGAGTTCTCTTCTCACGGTGCCGATAAAACGAAAGGTTTCTCGATGGATCGCCAGGGTACTAAGGTGTTCACGAAGGTCTTCGAGAAGGGCGGGGGTGTGAAAGCTGTACCGATTGAGGCTGCAGACGCCTTCTTTGTCACGAGCTTGTTTCTCTTGCAGATCCGTAAGATCTCTCCATGGTTGGATGCCAGTTCAGCTATCGCATTGGTTCGCTCAACAATGCACATGCAGCAGGCTACCTGATGCACGGTGCTACGCCGACCTAGCTACTTTGGCACGCTGCTGCAGATGCAGATGCATCTGCTGCTCATTGCCTCGGTCAGAGAATTGAACCCGCCATTGCCCAGCTCCGGCCTACAACCACAGTCATCTACATGACGGCCACAATCGCTCAAATGGAAGCCTCCCATGAGATGCCTATCCCAGCGTGCTGGCATTAAGCAGCCTCTTGCTGCTCTCTGGTACCCAGCAAGAAATCGTTCCACTGCTGCATAAGCAGCCGGCGTTTATCGATCAACTCCGCGCGGTTGTACGCTGCTTCAACCCTGTCACTCAAACCGTGCGCCAAAGCCATTTCGCAGACCTCTCGCGGGAAATCGGTAGCGTCTGCCGCCCACGTTCTGAAGGTCGAGCGGAACCCATGCGGGACGCAATCACCGGCCTTAATCTTCTTCAGCACGCGGCCCAACGCATTCCCCGCCAAAGGGCCTGAGCCCCGACCCTTCTTAAAAACCCAGACAGGATCGAGCCCTTTCACACTGTCGAGAACGTCGATCATTGCCTCGGTGAGCGGTACCCGATGTGTTACCCCAGACTTCATGCGCTCTGCAGGGATCGTCCAGATGCGCTCTGCAAAATCGAACTCATGCCATTGGGCATTACGGACCTCACCGCTTCGGCAGGCAGTGAGAATCACCATCTCCATTGCGCGGGCAGCACTCCCATCCAGGGTGATGAGATCGCTGTATAGCCCGTGGATCTTCTGCCAAGGGTAGGCGGGGAAGGGCCGCTTACTCTTTGATTGCCTGGCCAGCAGCTTGTCGAGGTGGCCACGCCAGCGGGCCGGATTCTCGCCCTCACGCAGCCCCTTGGCTTTGGCAGCATCCAGAATCAGCTCGATGCGATTGCGGACCAGCTTTGCGGTAGCTGGAATCTGCAGCCAGATGGGTTCGAGAACAGCCAGGACGTTATCGGTGTGTACATCGCGGGGGTGCAGCATGCCGATAACATTGAATACGTGATTCTCCAGGCTCGATTCCCAATCCTGAGCATACGCCGGGCTCCAAGAGGCAGAGTGAGTCCTGACGTACTGCTTGGCTTCAGACTTGAACGTCTTTCCCGCCTTCTTGCTAGCAGCCGATTTCTGGCGAATGGCGTAGCGCTGGTCCAGAGGATTTTTCCCCTGCGAGATCGTCACTCGCTCAGCGTCGGCGGCGAGCCGGGCATCACGCAGAGAGAGGGCAGGGTAGGTACCCAACGAGATGTCGTGCCGATCCCCGTGGAATGAATATCGGAACACCCAGCTTTTCCGCCCTGTCTCCGCGATACGCAGTATCAAGCCCCGCCCATCCTGATAGGCGCCGGGTGTGGTCGTGTCCTTCACAAACTTCGGGGTCAGTTTGCTCATGGCTCGATTCCGAGGAAGGTTTCAAGTTGCGGCTTGGCCGGGTGGCTGAAGCCCGCCTGCCAGCCGGCGAGCATGTCGGAAGATCCGTGCGCACCAACCGGGCAGCCCAACCAGGAGCGGACAAAACCTGCACGGCGGTTGCCTGTGAACCCCTCGGACTCAGCGAACGCACCGATGGCTTCGATGACCAGGTGAGCGACTGCATCCTTTATGAACAACGGACGCTGCGATGCGCTGCGGTATATCGCGCGCACCTCCATCTCCGCGCGCACCTGGGTGAAGTCCTGATCCAAGGCCATGCTGATGGCTGCGGCGCACATGCCGTCCTCGATCACTGCACTGACGGTTGCAACTACTGATTCCATGCTGATCCTTTTATGCAAATTTCAAATCTCGGCACCGCAGGGCCAGCAGCAGGGTCAGATTTCACGCTTTGTACGCAGATATACTATCTGCGTACAAACGACCTGTAGAGCGCATATTTACAGCCCATTGCCCGTTCCGGCTCAATCTGTCCCACAGCCTCTCCCACATTTACACCTGATAGACGTGCCGGGCGCCGTTCGGCATCAGCTCGATCATGGTCAACCGGCCGCCCTCAAAGCAGGCGCCAGTGTCCAGGTAACAGACGTTGCCAATGGTTTTGACCTGATCGACCCGCGTGTGGCCAACGAACACCGCTTCAACACCGCGCACCAGGGAAGCGTCAAGTTGCTGGTAGCGCTTTCGGCTCCAGATAGCCTTGGAGGCGAAGTGGGCGCGCACATTATTCCCCCACTCACCACGAAGTATTTCCTCAAAGTGGGTCCAGTCGTGATGAGGGCATTCGGCATGAACTAACCCGTATTTCTTTCCGCACGGCCCAATAAACGAAAGTGCAACTGGAAGTTTAGCTAAAAGCCTTGCAACCATACTTCGCTCAAGCACGTTTAATTCATAAAACCAGTCGCCGCCATTATTGATATGCCCCGGCGCATCACCTTCTAAGCCTGCATCGATACACCACTGATCATGATTTCCGCGCACTGCGAAGAAGCCCTGTTGGCCGGTCATCAATGCCACCCGGAGGGAGAGCGGGCCTCGGTCAACCAGATCGCCAGTAGAGAAAACCCTGTCAGAATCCCAGTCAAACCGCACCTTGCAGAGCAGTTCATGGAGCTTTTCAGCTTCTCCGTGAAGGTCGCCAACTACAAAGTCACGACCAACACGATTGGCACCGTACTCGTGATAAAGCCCGTTACCCGAAACAACTGGCGTCCGACCGATCATTGCTTTTCCCACTGAATGTTATTCAATGGACTCTACCTCAGGATCGTAATAACCCAAGCAGCACCCCAAAAAAAAGACCTGCTGAAGGCAGGTCTTGGTTTGTAGCTCTTTCTTCATGCGTCCTACAGCATGAGATTGTTGCGCTCGTAGTAGAACGATAGAACCCACTTGGCGTACTTCTCTGCATCATCGACACTAGAGTCCAATGTTTCAAGTGCACTCTGTAGAACAGTAACGCAAGGAGTCAATGCAAATTGCTCAACAAGACTGGCTACGCGCGCGCGAAGCTGACGAATAATCATCAGCGCACTTTCTACACGCGGAACGTCTTGTACAGTGAGCACTTCTGAAAGATTGTAGAATTTCCACAATAAAGCTCTTTGCTCTTGGGCAAGGCCCATCCAACCCCGGAGCGCCGCGTGCATTTTTACTTGGTCATTACCATCGAAGCGCAACAGCGTGTCAAAATTAACCTCTTCACTCATCAGCATACTCACCTCATATCAATTCAAACTCTAACGCCAACAATATAACAATAATCGAAATAGTCAAACCTTTAATTTAACGATTATAGTGAGCAGCTGCAGACTCCATTCGCGCCTGTGCCACAGCGCTTAACTTCGCAGTGGGCTGCGCAATCAGTCGCTCTAACCCAATTTCCTCGCCGGTATCTTCACACCATCCATACTCATCATCTTTGATTGCCTGGATAGCTCGTATAATTTCCGCAGTCTGCGCATTCAAACGCTCCAAGGTGCGATAAAGGGTGTTACGTTCTTCTTCGATAAGGCCTTGATCTAACGCGTCCGCTGCAATGCCAAGGCCTGCCAATGCTTCTTTGGCAGCACGCGCTGAATTAGCCACTTCTCCAAGGCGAGCCCGCAGCACGCCATCGAAGTATTCTTTCTGTGCTGGGTTCATATAGTCGCCACCCGGAACACGATTGATAGTGAAGCTGGTCATATGTCACTTCCTTCTTTGGATATCTTTTCCTGTTTGTGTGCCCGATACATATAGATCCAAATCAGTAACTGAGTGATGATACTGACGGCATTCCAATGACTATGTGATCTAACCGCACCATAAAGAGCAATCATCAGGTACAGCACAATTAGCCAATAAAACCATTTCATAAAGCACCGATTTTTCTCTTAGCCCAATATCTGCGCCCATCCGCTGACAGGCGCGATAAGTTCGTGCTCGATTACAATGATCGAGCTTTGGCGAATCCCAAGTCTTAGCGCTTAGTTGCCTTGAGAAGGAGCACACTTATAGACGTTCCGGCAAATGCGTTCTCGATTGGCTGCGAGAACTCAAGGTCGAAGCCTGGAAGGAGATCCGCAGCCTTGCCGCGAGCACTCAGAGGGAGCACCGCACCAATACGCCCGCCCTGGGCTACCAGAGTGCCCGCACGCTGCAGATGCGCCTGCCAACGCCCCTCGCTATAGGGTAAGCGCTCCATAAACCCCATCTTCAAACGAACCGATAGCCAGACGATGCTGCGCTCCTGATTTCTTTCAGGAGCAGCTGCCATGATGCGTCCCGACGCCAAGGTGCAGAAGGTCTATCTCTATCCCAAGCCTGTCGACTTTCGTAAATCCATCAACGGCCTGGCGGCACTCGTCGAGTTGGATATAAAGGTGGAAGTGTTCAACCCGGTACTGTTCGTGTTCCTCAATCGCAGCCGCAACCAGGTGAAGATCCTCTATTGGGAGCGTAATGGTTTCTGCCTGTGGCTCAAACGCCTAGAGGCCGAGCGCTTCAAGACCAAGCCCGATGCCGGCGATGAGCCCATCGAGCTGACGGTCGACGAATTGAACTGGCTGCTCGACGGCATCGACCTCTGGCGAAACCGCCCTCATCAAGTCCTGACGCCGCGTTACGTGGCCTGAGCCGGTATAATCCACGGCCATGATTGCCGTGCCCGATACCCTTCCTGACGATCCCGACGCGCTCAAACAGTTGCTGTCGCAAGTGTTGCTGGCACGTCAATCTGATCTGAACAAAATCAGTCAACTTCAGGAACAGGTCGCTCTGCTGCGCCACAAACTGTTCTCGCCGAAGTCAGAGCGCAGCCCCGAGGATGCGCGACTCGCCGCAGTTGGCCATGTTCAACGAGGCCGAAGAGCTGGTCGAAGAGGGTGCTTGCACTGACGAGCCAGGCGGTGATGGAGCTGAGGCAGAAGAGGTTATGGTGCCGCTCAAGCGCCGTGGCAAGCGCAAGCCGCTGCCGGCCAAGCTACCGCGTATTGACGTCATTCACGAACTGCCCGAGCACGCGCTGACCTGCGAGTGCGGCTGCCGCAAGCAGGCCATCGGCGAAGAAACCAGCGAGCAGCTGGAGATCATCCCGATGCAGGTGCGGGTGATCCGCCATATCCGCAAGACCTATGCCTGCAAGGCCTGCGAAGCGGCACCGGTCACCGCCGACAAGCCAGCCCAGCTGATCGAGAAAAGCCTGGCCAGCCCCAGCGTGCTGGCGATGCTGCTGGCCACCAAGTACGCCGACGGCATCCCGCTGTACCGCTTCGAGAGGATGCTCAGCCGGCACGGCATCGACATCTCTCGCCAGACCCTGGCGCGCTGGGTAATCCAGTGCGGCGAACAGCTGCAACCCGTGATCAACCTGATGCGCGACCGGCTGCTCGACTACCCGGTGCTGCACTGCGACGAAACCCGGCTGCAGGTACTGCATGAGCCGGGTCGTGACCCCACCACGCAATCCTGGATGTGGGTGCAAAGCGGTGGGCCACCCGACAAACCGGTGATCCTGTTCGACTACTCATCCAGCCGTGCGCAGGAAGTACCGCTGCGCCTGCTCGCAGGCTACCGCGGCTACCTGATGACTGACGACTATGCCGGCTACAACGCCGTGGCCGCACAAGAGGGCATCGAACGCCTGGCCTGCTGGGCGCATGCGCGACGCAAGTTCGTCGAAGCACAGAAGGTGCAGCCCAAGGGCAAGACCGGGCGCGCCGACATCGCGCTGAACCTGATCAACAAGCTTTACGGCATCGAGCGTGATCTGAAAGAAGCCGACGACAGCGGGCGCCTCGCCGCCCGCCAGCAGCGCAGCCGACCGATCATCGACCAACTTAAGACCTGGCTGGACAAGACCCAACCACAGGTCGCCGGACAGACCGCCCTGGGCAAGGCGGTGAACTACCTGGCCAGCAACTGGAGCCGCTTGGTGCGCTACCTCGAAGGCGGCCACCTGCCAATCGACAACAACCGCGCCGAGAACGCCATCCGCCCGTTCGTCATCGGCCGCAAGAACTGGCTGTTCAGCGACACCCCGAAAGGCGCCAGGGCCAGCGCGCAGATCTACAGCCTGATCGAAA